>CALGJW010000510.1 GCA_937930025.1 uncultured Saprospiraceae bacterium
GCTTCAGGTGAAAAGCAAAAGCAACTTTCGAAAGAGTTTGTGAGAGAATGGCTAATGGAAAATGGATTTCAAGGACTTGAGGGACAGCTGATGCCAGAAATGCCTGCAGTGTTTGTGGAGGAGGTATCAAAACGCTACATAGAACTTTTTGAAATTGTCACTGGTGAAAAGTTTCAAAAACCACAGGAGGAAGATCCTTTGCAGCGAATAAAAGATAATGTGGAAGGCTATTTAAAGCAAGATACTGCTGCTACTTCTTAAATCACGGATTTAATTGGATTACACTGATTTCACGGATTTTCTAAACTTGTATTATGCCCGATCCAAGGCGCCGTGGACCGCCGTGGACTTGTTGTGAATGACCGTGAAACTCTACTAAAATCTTCGTGAAACTTTGTGTCCCAAGCTACTTTCAAGAATTCACCTTTTCCGACACATAATCATTCAAATATTGAAAATGTTTACCCAATTTACCATTGGCTGCAACCGTTGCTTTTTCAATCATTTCAGAATCATCATTCAATAATTCTTCCAATACATAATCAATGAACATTTGACCAAAGGCTTCAGAGGCATCTCGAGGCATTTCGTTAGGTAAATTATCAATGGTCATCATGTCAATACAATCCTTTTGGTAAGGCTCGCATTGTTTACCAGTTTGAGGATCAAAACCAAATACCGGATCTGCAATTGTACTAGCAAAGAGGGTAGTAGGGATGGAAGAAACAGGTGCAATATCACAAGTTACATCAGCGATGACTTGCAAATTGAATCCAGGCTTTTTACAATCTTCTAAACTAAAAAATGCAGGTGCTTTATTATCCCAATAAATCCCATTGATCATAATATCTGCGGTCGTATAGAAAGGCTCAAAATTGCAATCGTATTTTGTTGGATTTTTGTAATAGTCAGCCTTAACAAAGGCATCTCCATTTTTAGCAATGATGTAATCTTCAGAATCTACCTGTGTGAATACAATCTCATTAAAAGCATCTTTTAAAAAGGCTTCTTTGTTGACTCTTCTTATTCCCATATCCTCAAGTACTTGTGCAGCACCAGAGCCAACTCGTCCATCTCCGGTGACGACTATTTTAATTGCTGGAAAATTGATCTTTGCGTATTCTTCCACTGCTTCTTTATAGTTGAAACAATCTTTCATTCTACTCATTTCGAAATGTCCAGTGCGTTGACCAAAAGTCCAAAGGGCATTATGTGCACCGACCATACCAGCAAACTTTCCAAAGGCAATCACTCTTGAGCCTTCTGCATTACATAAGACTTCATAGTCTAACAACCTGATGCCTTTGTCAATAACTGCTTGTAGCAACTTTTGGTTATAGGATTGCTTTTTCATCGTATGTGAAAAAAAGAAATAGGTCTTCCCAGGAATCAGTTCATTAATAGGCACTTCTTTCACACCCATCAAGACATTGCAATCAGACAATTCTTTCGACATAGACACATTTGCGTCTGAATATTCCTCATCGGTATAACATCTATTAGGAGAAGGTGCGATGACAAAGCTTAATTCTTCTCGCTCATTCAGACTTGATATTTGCGCTGGCGTCAATGGAACCCTTGAATCTGCTGGGATTTTACCTTCTTTAATTATACCTATTTTCATCACTATGCTTTTTAATTGGATGGCGAAGATGCCTGTTTATTACTAATTAGACTAAAAAATCAAGCCAATTATAACACATTTTTATTTTATACATAAATATAATGAAATAGGCTTTCTAGAGGAATATTTGTGTTTTGTGACATTCTAAAAGAAGCAATTGGCATAAAGTTTGGCTATTAGCTAAGTAGGTTAACAAATTGTTTTCTAGACTAAAAATATAAAGTTAGTTTCCGAAAACCGTATGCCCGAATCTTAATAGGTTCGGGCTTTTTCGTTTTAAAACTCACTTATTTACTAACAAATCGGCTATACACGCCCAAAGTTCTTAAAATGAGAACTTTTCTTCATATTTTGCGGTTCTTACTTTTACAAATGTTGTTATGAGTGGAAGCCTTTGAAAATTAAGTTTTCAAATTTCAATAACGAATAAACAAAATTTTCAACGGGCAACTAACAACTATCAACTCAAAAATTGGGGCTGATTGGAATCGACAGGAGAGATTTCTTACTAGTAAGCACGTCGGAGCAAGATTGATCACTCCGTTAACAAATGTTAATCGAAACTTTTTTAAACGGCAATAGAAATTTTGCCATGGCTGCCTAATACAAAGTATTAGAACGCCATTGAGCCGTGCGCTTGACGTCTGATACACAGCGTGCCGCTCATCATAAAACCTTCAGACTTATTTTGCCGACCTGTTTCGATCGGTAGAAGACATTAAAGATTCTAAGGTTTGGGAAAGGACCGTTTTTCATCCTCCCTCAGACTCGAAAATTAAATGATTAACTAAACGTGAAGAAAGCTTTTAGGTGCTTTGTCTGGACGGGAGTTCGACTCTCCCCAGCTCCACAAAAAACCTCTGATCTATTTTATTGATCAGAGGTTTTGTTTTTTAGATCAAAGAGAACATTTTCTACATGATCTTTCTTAAAAATCAGGATTTGAGACTGCTGTTTAAAAGATTTAATCCCAATTACTTCGAATATTCTTTAGGAGATTTTCCAAAACGATCTTTAAATGCTTTAGAGAAGGTACTTGGGTATTCATACCCATGGTTGTAGGCCACTTCTGCAATTGAAATAAAGGCCCCATTTTCCAATTTTTTTCGGGCAGATTGTAGCTGGACTTCTTTAATAAATTTAGCAGTAGAAAATCCAGTAATACTTTTAATTTTCCTATTCAATTGGCGCTGACTTATGAAGATAGAGTTTGCTAAAACTTGTGTATCTATTTTGTTTTTACCTAATGAATCTTCTACAAATTTCTTTAAGCCTTCTATCCATTCCTTATGGTTATGATCCAGAGGTACTTCAGGTATTTCCTTTGTAATAGGCTCAGAATGCTTTTGACTCAAGGATTCAACTTCTAATACAGGATTTTCTTGCTGTTGCCACAATTTTCTTTGATGGTAATTATACAGGATGTTCTGAACCCTAGTTAATAATTCCGGAACTGAAAATGGTTTTGTTAAATAATCATCAACTCCAAAAGTCAAGGCCTGCAATTTGTCACGTTCAGCTGCTAATGCAGTGAGCATTATTACTGGAATTTGGTACCACTCCGGATGATTTTTAACTTCTTTGAGCAAGCTCAAACCATCCATTTGGGGCATCATGACATCTGAAACAATAAGGTCGATATTTGTTCCCTGCTCTT
>CALGJW010000511.1 GCA_937930025.1 uncultured Saprospiraceae bacterium
AACATAAGCACCACAGTAGTAATTCTTCCATAATTCACAATTTCTTGTTCGCTGATGTCTGGTTTGTTCGGCTTTATAAAATCAATAACGACGAGTGTGGAAGATGAATTCAAGGCAGAATCTACGCTGGACATAATTGCAGAAATCAAGCCGGCCAGCACTAATCCTGCAAGTCCTGACGGTAGTACATTCGTGATCAAAAATGGAAATACAGCATCTCCATTATCTAGTCCGGGGTATAATGCGAGCGCCATAGCGCCAGGAATTACCATTACAAAAAGCGGAATTATTTTTAGAAATCCAGCAAATATTAATCCCCAACGGGCATCATTTAATCCTTTTGCACCAAGTGCTCTTTGAATGATATACTGGTTTGTCGACCAATACCAAAATCCTAAAAATGGAACACCCATTAATAATCCCGGCCAAGGAATCCCAGGATCGTCAAGCGGTCGAACAACAGAAAAATGACCTTCTGGCGTGGAGGCCAATACTTTTCCCCAATCAAAATCCAACTCTTTGAATAGAATAAAACTTAGTATAGAGCAACCAATAATTAGAATAAACGCTTGAATCGCATCTGTATAAACTACCGCTTTCAATCCTCCTGACGCAGTGTATAATCCAGCTATAATAGCTAAACCTAAAGCAGTTTGCCACATAATAAGATTCGGAAAAAAGGTTTGTAATACTAACGTCCCAGCATAAAGGCCGCCAGCCGTTTCGATCATGATTGTACTAAAAATAGAAACGAATGAGAAAAACAATTGCGATCGTCGGTCAAATCTTTTTTCTAAAAATTCAGGAATAGTGGTTATGCGAGATTTCAGATATAAAGGAATAAAAATAAGCGCAGCAATAATCAAAGGAAGACCGGACATCCATTCATAAACTGAGTTTACAATTCCTGTCGTATAAGCTGCGCCGGTAAGACCGATAAGCGTGGAACTAGAAATATTAGAAGCAAAAAGTGAGAGGCCAATCAATCCCCAGCCAAAGGATCGTCCTCCTAAAAATAAATCTTCTCCAGAAACTGTTTTCCTTGAAATCCAAAATCCAATTCCTAAGACAACAACAAAATAAAATATAACTATTGCAATGTCTAATGTAGCTAATCCACTTCCCATAATACTTTTTTTGTCTGCCCTAAAAGGCTGTTAACGTAAAAGAAAAATTATATTCTTTATAAAATAGTTTGTACTTATCATGAACAGGAGCTCCCCAGCTATCATCACCACCAACCCCCATTTGTCCTAAATCTATATTTAAAAAAACAGCATCACTTGGTAAAACATCCTTGCTGTTTTTCAATTTATGATTATAGTCAAATACTTTTGGATTATAAGGCAAGGCTGTAAAATCAAAAATTGGATCGCCTTTTATTCTAATACCTGATCCTTGGCTATTTTCCAATCGCAACCATCTATTTTCAGTGTGATTTCCATTTTCTTGTGGACGGATGTAAGCATGATAAAGATCATTAATAGCACTTTCGTATTGACCCAAAAAAGCGCTGGCTTTTCGATCAATATAGTTTTCATGTGCACCCCTCCCATACCAAAGTGCTTTATCCAATTCCTTTGATAGTTTTAGTAAGAGGCCAAATCGCGGGAGTTCAGGAAGTGATTGTTGCTCTTTAAAAAATTCAAGGTTTATTTTTAACACTCCACTAAAAGATAGTTCGTAAGTTACTGTGCCTGTTGCACCAATATCAAGGAACGTCCATTTGGTTTTGATTACTATAGCATCGTCGGATTGCACTATTTCAACAAGCTCAGATTGTTGATTTTCACTAGCTTTTTTCCAAATATCAAGTCGTTCAGGCATTAAATTGCCAATATCATTATCTGTTGGAGCTCTCCAGAAATAAGGTTTGATTTCTTCAATCAAATTTAAGCCTCCCTTAATTCTACACTCTTTCAATTTCCCAGTTTTAATATCCCATTTCCAACTGGAATCCATTATTTTAACTGAAATAATATTTTCATCCTGAATAATTTCAGCGGTTGATTTTAAGGTAACAGCATCTGCTAAATCTTCACTAGCCTCCTGAACTAAAAATGCCGCTTTAGCCAGTTCAATATTTTCATTTAATATCCCTTCGGGACGTTTAGTTTCAAAGTAGAAATTGATGTAGTATTCCTTCGTTGCCTTTAGAATATCTGTTATTGGGCATTCCCAGAAAAAGAATTCATCCGGCTCAAGATTCAAAGTATCAACTTCACCAACCGTCATTAATTCACCATTAGCCAATATTTTCCATTTAAATTTGACGTTGCTAAGGTTTCTAAAATCGTATTTATTGGAAATTTTAAATTTCAAGGGTTCGATCTGTTCTACAAGAATAGATTCGTATATTTTTTTTACTTCGTACACCGCTGGATGAGGACTTCGATCCGGAAAAAGCAGACCGTTGATACAAAAATTTCCATCGCTGGGTGTACTTGACTTGCCAAAATCTCCACCAAATTTCCAATACTTTTTCTCATTGGAATCCTCTGCCGCCAATCCTTGGTCCACCCAATCCCAAATAAAACCACCCTGCAGTTGATCGTAATCATGAATTACCTTCCAATAATCTTTAAGGTTACCAACACTATTCCCCATGGCATGTGCATATTCACACATGATGTAAGGTCGATCCGTTTTTTTTTCTGCATAGCTGATTAGGGCATCAATTTTAGGGTACATAGGACAAACAATATCTGTATTCCATGATTCTCCGGCCTGCTCATATTGCACTGGTCGAGTATCGTCCTTTTCTTTCAACCAATCATAAGCCTTCTTCATATTCTCCCCGTTCCCAGCTTCATTGCCTATTGACCAAATGATTATACTAGGGTGATTTTTGGCACGATGGAACATCCGCGCTACCCTATTCAGATGAGCCTCCTTCCAATCCGGAAGATTTGAAATATGTGTCGCTTCGTCAAAAGGTTTTTGGAAGCAAGCACCCATACCGTGAGACTCAATATTCGCTTCATCAACTACATACAACCCGTGTTTGTCACAGAGCTCGTACCATAAATGATGATTCGGATAGTGCGCACATCTGACTGCATTGATATTGTACGACTTCATTAATCTAATGTCTCGCTCCATTGATTTAGAATCGACGACATGTCCGTTATGTTCATCGTGTTCATGACGATTTACTCCTTTAATTGTAATTGCTTTTCCATTAACTAAAAGTTGGCCCCCTGTTATTTCCACTGCTCGAAAACCAACATCGCAACCCACTACCTCTATTGTTTTATTATTTTTTGTTTTTAAATGCAAAACGAGTTTATACAGATTTGGTATTTCTGCTGACCAAGAAAGCACCGGGCCAATACTATTACTAAAACTTAGGGATTTACTACTTTGAGCTTCAATATTATCAGTACAATCCATATCCCAAACTATTTCACTATTTGAGCGAAGCAGTTGAATCGTCAGCTTAAAACTCTGTTTCTCCAAAAAATTATTTTGCACTTTTAAGTCTAGCGCAAGTATGCCATTTTTATAGTTATGCGTTAATTTACATTTTGCAAAAAAATCGGTAATAAGGAGTTTATTTCGTGCGACTAAAGTCACCTCACGCTCAATGCCACTGAGTCGCCAAAAGTCTTGACATTCTAGGTAAGAGCCATCAGACCATCTATGAATTCTAACCGCAATTGAATTTTCCCCTTCGCTTAAGAATCTAGAAATTTCGAATACGGCTTCCGTTTTTGAATCTTGATTATACCCTACGAAATGACCATTTACCCAAACAAAAGCAGCGGATTTAAGTGCGCCAAAATTCAAAAAAACGAGTTTTTCGTTCCATTCTTTTTCAAGATGAAAACTTCGGGTATAACAACCAATCGGATGATCGTCCTTAGGTACTAATGGTGGATTTTTTTCAAAAGGATATCTGTCATTTACATAAATAGGGACACCATATCCTTTCATCTCCCAATTGCCTGGCACTTCAATATTTTCCCAGTCTTTTGTATCGTAAGCAAAATTTTGAAAACCAAACGGATGAGCATCATAATTCCCAGCATATTTAAACTTCCAAGATCCGTTTAAATTTATGCAATTCTTACTGCTCTCCTTATTTTCAAAATCATGGTATGTCAAATAAGGTAAAAAATAAGAATGTGGTTTTCGTTGGCCTATAGAAAAAACTTTCGGGTCTTCCCAAAACGGCTTTCCTTTTATGGATAGCTCTGAATCTGGAATAATATATTTGGCCCCTTGTTTCATTTAATATTTCGATAAAAAACGGTCTTAAAAACTATCATTCATACACTTAGCTTTCCGCACGCTGGATGCAAATCATGCCATTTGCTGGAACTTCCAACGTATGCACACCTTCATCGAAACTTTCGATTGATTCCCAGTCCAGATCACCCATGCAATTGAATATTTTCACGTTGCAATTTCCCAGATCATCCATGGCCTCAAAGGCTATCTGTTCGCTCATCTTACCATTTACCAAATCGATGTATTGGAATTCACTTTCTATTTCAACAATCATATTTTCATAAACTCCGATAATAATCTTGTTGTCTTTTGAAGAAGACAAAAGCGGATAGTTGGCCAAAGGCGCATGAGGAATAAAATTTCCTTCCAAAAGAATTTCACGATTATTCATCCAATACTCCGTATAGAAACCAATCATCCTTTTCACATCTTCTGCGATAGATTTGAGTCTTACGGAAAGTTGAGGAACGGAAAATAAAATACTAGTAATTTGCAAAGCGGCAATTTCTACTTTTTCGCTGGCATGCCATGTATACATGTCCGAGTGCACTGCTGATGAACCACAAATTAATTTGACATCTGTTGTTCTTAATCTATTAGTTAAGGCATCATTTGGACAATCAAAAGCACGAAACATGTTTCCAAATTTTCGCATAGCCGGTCCTATGTACTTTTGTCGAAACTCTATTAATATATCCGGTTTAACCGCCAAAAGCCCTTCTGAGATCTGCGTCATTAACTGATATACAGCTTCGTTAACAGAAGAAAAATCACGCCCATTTTCTTTAGTTAGAACAGTTTCTGGATAAACTTTAAAGTCATCAATAAAATCCAACTTAAAGCCATCTAAGTCCCAAGTTTGAAGTGCTGTAACATATTTATCAGTCAAATACGCTCGAACTTCTGGGTATCTCGGATCAAAAACCGGCGCCCATCTATGATTTTCTGTTAAAAATTTACCTTTAAATTTCTGATATGCTTTCGATTTTATGCCACAAAACGGGACCGAATACCAAAGCATGACCTTCATCCCAAGCGCATGGACCTCATCAGAAAAAGACTTTAGATTCGTCAAGCGTTCGGGCTCCCAATCACCTGTATAGTCATAGCCTCTATTCGAATCATTGGTTTGCCACCCATCGTCAATAACGATTAATTTATTCCCAAGTTCTTTTCCAATTTTACATTCTTCCAAAAGAACTTTGGGATCCAATGATTGGTGAAAAGAATACCAAGTTGAATACAACGGCACTTTGGAATATTCAAATACATCCATTGGCTTTAGCCTTTCAAAGCTTTCCCACCATTCTGAAACTCCGCGCAATGCTTGACTAAAATGAATTGGACGAGAATCAATTCTTAATTCCATTTTGTAAAACTTACATACTGGCATTTTTTCCTTAAACAAGGTAACTTTGCAATAAATAAGATTATCCTCCTCCCGAATGGGTGCTTCTAGTTGAATGGTGTTAATTGCATCCGAACATGCAAAAGTTTGAACATTTATATCACTATTTGAAAAAAGAGTTAACACCGGAGCTTCAACAGAAACTCTGGACTGCACTGAAGGAGCTTCCCAATCTGCTCGCAATCGTTTTTCGTGTAGTACATTTGTGGTCCATACTCCTTTTATGTCATTCGCTGAAATTTGCCAATTCAAAGTGATCGTATTCAACTCAGCGATTTGCTCGCTTGAGAATTGAATTTTATATATGTTCAGAAATGACTCTTGATGAATATTTTCTATACTTACTTCAAAACTTCCTAAATCCCCTGATACTTCAATTCTTTTATCCATTTAGTTACATTAGCGCCAATCCAATAAAGTTTTTGGCATTATTTATTTAAGTCTAGTCTTACTCCTGCCTTTTCTAGAAAGTCATCTTTGAAAAAGTTTAGCTGTACTACCCTGTACTACTCCAACAAATTTAATTTATTATTGGTAAAAAGTCATGGATTGATATAAAATAAAACATGATTGTTATAATCAGAGCGTTTGTTATTTTCAAATCTCCTCTATTCCAAACATCCAATATTTTTTTTACGTCATAGCATAAGTAGCATAGCGCAGTCTAATAATTTATTAATATTTTATTTCAAATTTCGCTAAAAAACCAAATGGCGTAAGACATTAAACAACATAAGGTAAACGATACTATTTCACGAGGGCAACTAAACTTAATTGAAACAGGAAGGTTATATTTACGTTTTCATATCAGCCCTTGATACCCTTTATTAAAAAAAATCCTATGACTCAGTTTTCTTCCTTGGAACGTAATAAGCATGTTAGTCGGATGCAACAAGAGCAGTTCGATCTACTAGTCATCGGAGGAGGAATTACCGGAGCAGGAATAGCATTGGATGCATCCGCCCGAGGACTGAAAGTGGCCTTAATCGAAAAGGAAGATTTTGCCTCCGGCACATCTAGCAAATCCACAAAATTAATCCATGGTGGCCTTCGATATCTCAAACAATTAGAAGTTCAATTAGTAAGAGAAGTTGGACAAGAGCGTGCTATTGTTCATAAGCTTGCCCCGCATCTTGTGATTCCAGAAAAGATGTTACTACCATTTACCAACGGAGGTACTTTTGGCTATTGGGGAACATCTATTGCGTTAAAGGTTTACGATATTTTAGCCGGAGTTTCAGGCGAAGATCAACGTCGGATGTTGAGCAAGAGCGAAACGATGAAGGAGGAGCCATTACTCAGAAAAGACATTTTAAAAGGATCAGGATTATATGCAGAGTATAGAACTGACGATGCTAGATTGACTATTGAAAATATAAAGCTTGCAGCAAAACATGGCTGTCTTTCGCTGAACTACCTTGAGGCCAATTCGATTGTGTATTCCAACGAAAAACGAGCTACTGGGATCAACTGTACAGACAGAAATAGTGGTCAAACTTTCATGATCAAAGCCAAAGAAATTATAAACGCCGCTGGACCCTGGGTGGATGAACTTCGAAAAGTAGACAAGAGCCTTACCGAAAAACATTTGTTTTTATCCAAAGGTGTCCATATCGTTGTTCCTCATAAAAAATTACCAGTAAAACATTCTTTGTACATAGATGCACCTGATGGAAGAATGATTTTCATTATTCCTAGATTAAGAGTGACGTATATAGGTACTACAGATACCGAATACAAGGGAGATAAAAATGAAGTATTTGCCAATCAGCAAGATGTTAGATATCTATTGGATGCAGTAAATGCAATGCTACCTTCTTGTGGACTAGTTCAAGCGGATGTAATTAGTAGTTGGGCAGGACTTCGACCTTTGATCCATGAAGAGGGAAAGTCTGCCTCAGAAATTTCCAGAAAAGATGAAATTTTCGAATCGCCTTCGGGATTACTTAGTATCGCTGGGGGAAAATTAACTGGCTACCGAAAAATGGCCGAACGAATTGTAGACTTAGTTTGCGAAAGAATAGAAGATACGGAAAATCGAAATTTCGATAATTGCAAAACTGACACATTAACCTTGGGAGGAGGTCCTTTTAAAAATAGTCAAGAAGTAAAAGATTATTTGCGGTTAATCAAAAAACGCGTAATTGCATTCGGGCTTCCTGAGTATTTTGATGCTTATTTAGTTTATAACTATGGACGACAATCTGAGTTAATATTAGATCAAGCGGTTGCTCTGCAGTCCGATAATCCTCAAATAGACATAGCCAGAGCTGAATTAGCCTTTGGGGTAAAAAACGAACTGATTTTAAATGCAGCCGACTTTTTTAACCGCAGAACGGGAAGATTATATTTCAATATTGATTCTATTCCATTAGTATTAGACGCCGTGCTAAAAGATATGCAGACTTTTTTTGGCTGGACGCAAGAGAAGTATGACACTGAATTAAAAGAGATTGAAAGTACGATGGAAAAATTGAGTGCTTTCACGAAGGTTTAGTTTCTGAAATCTCGGTAGGAAGGTCAACAAATCTCCGAATCCCAATTGCCAAACCTAGCGTTGACAAACCAGCCAAAAAAGTCACCATGGCAACCACCATATTATTCATCACAAAAATAGCAGCATAGTCATAACCGATTGGACTAATATCCAACTGACTTAATCTTTGTCCTGTTTTATCCACTCTACCCTGAAAATTTTCCTGAAAGAAATAACGGTCCAAATAAGCATAACTATTCACGCCAACTTCGACTAAGGGATTTGCGAGAAACTTGAAGTACACCCAAAAGGCAGCTAATAACATCCATGGCGCCACTAAGAACTTCAAGAAAGTATTTGGGTACAATAATTTTCTAAGTTCAATTCCCAAAAAGGCGATATTGACCAAAGGAATTTTCAACTTTATCTTATCCCAGGAATTACTTACTTCGCTTACAATCTGAGTTAAATTCACCAAAACAATGATCGAATAAATTAAAAAGGTGGTACTTAAAGATTGTAACACAAAATAAACCGTATTCCAAAAACCATGATGGTTAATTAAATTTTCAGAATAGCTTTTCGGTCCAGGGACAAATCCAACAGGCCAAATCATCCCATCTCCAAAAATCCAGAGATAAAAGATAGGAAAATAGAGGATCAAAAAAAGTATGATGGATTGAATTAACAGCTTGTCTAGATTTGGCTTATGATTTCGAATTGAAACGATAGCCGACACGATGGCTACTAAAACCGCAGTGGCTAATAGGATATTCTGGCCTAAAGTACTCAACTGAAATACAAAAACTTCTTTCATTCCTAGTAAAAGTAATAAAATTGATTGTAGTCCTTCTCTCGTTCTTGAGTATTACCCATAATTAATCAGCAATATTTTTCAGTTAGTAATGGGATTTCAGCAACTTTGCCGACTAAATGATTAGTTCTGTATGGATAGTAAAAATGTGAAAGGAAATCCGGAAAAGCCAAAGATCACTAAGGACCTAGAGGCCATATTTCCTGCTAAGAATAAAGTTGCTAAATGGGAAGACACTGGAGCTCATGATCGATATGCGGATGTCTACAAATTAAATCGATTAGATAGAATCTTACAGATCAAGCAATCTGGTAATAAATTTATTTTTGAAAGTGAAAATAAGATTGCCTTGTCTCTCCATTTCTTATCTGATGAAATCGTCAGAATACGTTATGCCACCAGAGGGGAATTCGAGCATGATTTTTCTTACGCTATAGATCCAAATTTCAAAGATCAACTACCGTCAGTTAACTTAGAAGAACTGCCACATTTTTTCAGACTGATTACTAAAAAAATCCATGTCAAAATATCCAGAGCAAATGGCCAGCTTTCTATTTCTGATATTCAAGGAAATATACTTTCTGAAGATGCTGGCGGGTGGGAAGAAAAAGCAACCATCATGTCTGGGATTACCTCGGTAAAACTGGAGAAGCAATCTCCTAAAGGAGAAATTTTTTATGGGCTAGGCGACAAATCATGCGACTTAAATCTTCGAGGCAATAAATTCGAAAATTGGAATACCGACGCTTTTGCCTATGGTGCCAAATCTGATCCCTTGTATCGAAGTATTCCTTTTTACTATGGCTTACGAGACGGAAGAGCCTATGGAATTTTCTTCGACAATTCTCATCGGACTTGGTTTGACTTCGATTCAAAGAATCAAGAGAAAGTAACCATGTGGGCCGAAGGGGGCGAAATGAAATACTATTTCATCGCCGGGCCTGAACTATTATCAGTGGCAAAACGATACACAGATATCACTGGAAAGTCAGATTTACTTCCCATGTGGGGATTAGGCTTTCATCAATGTAGATGGTCGTACTATCCAGAAGCCCGGGTTCGAGAATTAGCTGCAGACTTTCGCAAGCATAGAATTCCTTGTGACGCTCTTTACTTGGATATCGACTACATGGATAAGTATCGTTGTTTTACGGTCAACAAAAATTATTTTCCCGATCTAGGAAAGATGTGTCGCGATTTGAAAAAAGATGGTTTCCATACGATCGTCATGATCGATCCGGGAATCAAAGTGGATGATGAATATAAAGTATATAAGGAAGGAGCGGAGCGAGGTTATTTTTGTATGAGAAAAGATGGAAAAATGATGCGGGGTCCCGTTTGGCCACCAGATTGTGCTTTCCCTGATTTCACCAATCCTGTAGTTAGATCTTGGTGGGGAGACCTTTACGAAGAACTTTATAATGAGCAGGGAGTTAGTGGTTTTTGGAATGACATGAATGAGCCTGCCGTTTTTAAAGTAACCAGTAAAACTTTTCCAGAAGATGTAAGACATGACTTAGAAGGTCGTGGTGCTGATCATGCCAAAGCGCATAATATTTATGGGTTAAATATGGCTCGGGCTACCAAAGAGGGTTTGCAAAAATTGCAGCCTGAAAAACGCCCCGTGCTAGTGACACGGGCTACTTATTCCGGCGGACAACGACACTCTGCCCTTTGGACCGGCGATAATATAGCTTCTTGGGAACACCTAGCCATCGCTAATCGACAATGCCAACGCTTGAGTATCAGCGGGTTTTCCTTCGTAGGGACTGACATTGGCGGTTTCTTTCAATATCCTGATGGCGAATTGATGGTCAGATGGTTACAACTTGGGATATTCCACCCGTTTTATCGAGTGCATTCCATGGGGAATAATGACGATGGTTCGGCAGAGGCCGATGCGGACAAAGTGAAAGCAAGAGATATGAAAGATCGGTTAGATCAAGAACCATGGGCATTTGGCGATCCTTACACCAAACATGGGAAAGCAGCGATTGAATTAAGGTATCAACTATTACCTTATCTCTATACTGCTTTTAGGCAATATGTACAGAAAGGTACGCCTTTGATTCGGTCTTTGTCATTCTACGATCAAACAGACGAAAATACGATAGATAAGGAACTTGAATTTATGTTTGGTGACCATATCTTAGTTGCACCAGTAGCTACTCCTGGTACAAAAAAAGTAAAAGTATTTTTACCAAAAGGCACTTGGTATGACTACTGGACAGGTGACAAATACCAAGGTGGAACAACCATAAAATATAAAGTATCTCTAGCCACTTTTCCAATGTTTATTAA
>CALGJW010000512.1 GCA_937930025.1 uncultured Saprospiraceae bacterium
TATTCTAGATTGATCAAGAAAAGAGAAGAAGGATGGGAATATACTATGGAGGAGATGATGGATTTGATTAAAAAGTATGATGATAAACCTGTTACAGAGGTTCACATCGTTGGAGGGGTGCTTCCGCAATATGATTTGAAATTTTACGAAGACCTTTTTAAGGCGATTAAAGCTCACCGTCCTGAACTACATGTCAAGGCATTAACACCAGTAGAATACCATTATATCTTTAAGAAAGCCAAAGTTTCCTATGCGGATGGAATGGCTAGAATGAAAGCAGCAGGGCTGGATTCCATGCCTGGAGGTGGAGCCGAAATTTTTCACCCTGAAATACGGGATGAAATTGCTGGTGGGAAATGCAGTGGTGACGAATGGTTAGATATTCATAGACAATGGCATAAGCTTGGAATGAGATCAAATGCGACCATGCTATATGGGCATATCGAAAATTATTCGCATCGAATTCATCATATGAATGAGTTAAGAAAACTACAAGATGAAACTGGAGGTTTTCAAACCTTTATTCCGCTTAAATTTAGAAACAAAGGAAATCAAATGTCGCATGTCAATGAGTCTACGACCATTGAAGATGTAAGATTGTATGCGATCAGCCGATTATACCTTGATAATTTTGAGCACATCAAGGCGTATTGGCCAATGATCGGAAGAAATGTAGCGCAGATGTTATTGGCTTTTGGAGTCGATGACATCGATGGAACTATCGATGATACCACAAAGATATATTCCATGGCTGGAGCAGAAGAACAATCTCCGGCAATGAATACTTATGAAATTGTACAATTAATTAAGTTAGCAGGAAAGCATCCCATTGAAAGAGATACGCTCTACAATGTGGTAACCGACTATAAAGATCATGTATTTGAGGAAGATAAAAAATTCAAAGGTTATGTTTCCTTACCCGTGGCCAACTAAACTATGAAGAAAACTATATTTTTTGTTCGACATGGACAAACAGATTATAATCTGAATAAGATTATCCAAGGTTCTGGAGTCGATTCCTCCCTTAATAAAACAGGCCAAAGGCAGGCCGCCTTGTTTTTCAAAAAGTATAAAAAAGAAGATTTCGATTTAGTCATTACTTCAGCTTTAAAACGCACTCAAGAAACGATGAGTCAATTTTTAGCGCTTGGGATTACACATGAAATTACACCAGATATCAATGAAATTAATTGGGGTATTCATGAAGGCCAAAAGTATGATGATTGGATGAAAAAAGGGTACGAAAAACTCCTTGGTGCATGGAGCAATGACGATTTAGAAGCTTCTTTGGAAAAAGGGGAGAGTGCAAAGTCTTTGATAAATCGATGTGAAAAATTTCTAGACTACCTCTGGACTTTGGAGCAAAAAAGGATTCTAGTATGTACCCATGGAAGAACCTTAAGGTGCTTGGTGATGTTAATGAAGGAACAGCATCCAAGGGAAATGGAAAAAGTGGAACATGCCAACACAGGTGTCTATGTTACTTACTTGGAAGGTGAAAAATTTGAATTTCTAAAAGAGAATAGTACTGCACATCTAGAATCAATGAAAAAGTAGGGGATGGGTGAAAAATTGAAATTAGTAGCTGTAAGTTATTTGAACACTAAGCCTTTTATGCATGGCTTGGAAAATGGGGTGATCCTAAACGACATCGATTGTCAGGTTGACACACCAGCGAATTGTGCGGATCAATTAATGAATGGTCAAGCGGATATAGGGCTGGTTCCTGTGGCAATGCTTCCTCATATTCCTCAGGCAAAAATTATCTCAGATTTTTGTATTGGCTGCGATGGTGCTGTGGGTACAGTGGCGCTGTTTTCCAATCAACCAATTGAAAAACTTACTGAGATTTACCTAGATTATCAAAGCCGAAGCTCAGTTCAACTTTTAAAAATTTTGGTGAAAGAATACTGGAAGTTGAATCCAACTTATTTGGAAAGCAAACCAGGATTTGAAACTACAGCTACAGCAAACCAAGGCGTATTGGTCATCGGCGATCGAGCTATGGATTTGGAGGAAAAATACCAGTACAAATATGATTTGGGTGAAGCTTGGAAACAGCACACCAACCTACCGTTTGTTTTTGCAGCCTGGGTCAGCACTAAAGAAGTTACAGATGAATTTTTGGATCGGTTCAATGCCTCTTTGGCCATAGGACTCGATTGTATTCCTACGCTAATTAAAAGCTTGGACAATCGAGTACATTTTAGTTTGACAAAATATTATAAAGAATATTTATCCTTTGATTTGACCGCAGAAAAATTCAAAGCCCTCAATATATTTCTTAATAAAATTGGTTTTCAATTGGAGGAAAGAATGGTTCGCCCGTTGGAATTAGGAGAAGCTTAAACTCTTGGAAGAATTCAACGAAATAGCAGCCAAAGATTTATCGAAAATTATACAATCAAATGATTGGGTTACCCTAGATGTGCGATTGCCGAAGGAACGCTCCGCGGGATTCCTCCCCGGGCTACATATTCCTTTGGAAAATTTAGAACAAGAATTTCATCAACTTCCACAAGCCTTCAAACTCCTTATCTATTGTCGATGTGGCAATCGATCTGTTACTGCAATTAAAAAATTACGGGATCTCAATTTTGATGGGGAGTTGTACAATTTGAATGGGGGGATTTTGTCCGTGCATAAGGAGCGAGCGAAGAGTGGGATGGAGTTGCTGCTTTTTCCGAAATAAAAAACCTTTTCACAAAACTACTGTTCCTTATATCATGGCAAATATTCAAAACGCAACACTAGGTACAGGCTGTTTTTGGTGCACCGAAGCAGTCTTCAATATGGTAGATGGAATCGAAGAAGTGATATCTGGTTATAGCGGGGGTCATTTAGACAACCCAACTTACGAAGACATCGGTACAAAGACTTCTGGGCATGCCGAGGTCGTTCGAATTACTTTCGATGCGGATAAGATTTCTTTTGAAAAACTATTGGAAATGTTTTGGCGATCTCATGATCCAACGACTTTGAACAGACAAGGAAATGATGTGGGGCCTCAATATCGTTCTGTTATTTATTATCACAACGAAGAGCAGAAAGTGATTGCTGAAAAAAGTAAACAGTCCGCGGAGGAAGTAAAGCTTTGGGACGATCCCATCGTCACAGAAATTGCGCCATTGATCAACTGGTATCCAGCAGAAGATTATCACCAAAAGTATTTTGATCGAGTAGGGAGTCGGAATCCTTATTGCACTTTTGTGGTTGGTCCTAAGGTGGAGAAGTTTAAGAAGGTGTTTGAGGATAATTTGAAGAAATAGGGTTGAACGAATGTTGAATGACGAATGACGAATTCGAAAAACGTAGGTCTCGATTTATTTAGGATGGCTTGTTTTTGGAATTAGATTTTCTTTTGGGACGCATAACGATTTTGAAATACGAATTCGTAAAACGTAGGTTTATGTACATGACTATTCTACGCAAATTATGCAAGGATTATAGAGCTTAATCTCCGCAAAAGCAAAATTTTAATAGAACAACTTGACCTCAAGAGATTTGGGAAACTAAAAGCAAGGTTGAATTGGGTTCAGGTTAATTTTCAGACCTGCAGACTATTGGTGTGAAATTAAAAGTAGGAATCTAATCATTTGACATTGCGGCGTATGCAATTGTAGTAAAGCGAACTGCGACTTAGATAATTGAACCTATTGACATACGAACTATCGTCCTTGCGCCGCAGGCATTGCGTCATAAGACTATTGCCGCGCAGCGAATTGAACATATTGACTCACCATTCCAAAACTATCTTCCCAAAATGCCCCCCACTTGCCTGATACCCAAAGGCCTCACCAAGCGCACCCAGCGCAAAGCTCTTATCAATCACAGGCTTCCAAGTACTCTGGTTAATCGCACGAACCATATCCTCTTGCATCGTCCGACTACCTACTGCTATACCAGTCATTCTCAAGTGCTTGAAAAACAACTTTGGAAAAACAATTTCACCGGAGCGTCCACCCAGTATTCCAATGGAAGTGAT
>CALGJW010000513.1 GCA_937930025.1 uncultured Saprospiraceae bacterium
TATTTTGATGGTTAAAAGGTTTAGGAGTGGAAGGGTTTAGGTCGAATGTTCTTTGAAGGTTTAGAGGTCGATAGGTTGAAGGGTTTAGGTCGAATGTTTGGTGATGAGTTTGTAGGTTTAGGGTCGATGATTTTTTAGAGCATATTGGTTTTTTTATTTGGGACACCAGTTAATTTTTTCTATTAAAGCAAAAATGTGGCGCGCTTCAAAAGCCCCAGCGGGGTGCGATGTTTATAGCAACATGAAGTCCCACCCTCGAATTTGAGCACCGGAGGCGCGTTGAAAAATATTTAGGTCGAATATATTTTGATGGTTAAAAGGTTTAGGAGTGGAAGGGTTTAGGTCGAATGTTCTTTGAAGGTTTAAAGGTCGATGTGTTGAAGGGTAAAAAGTGGGCGAATGATCAGTGAGCCGCTAATCCTTCGATCGCTAAAAGTGATTGGTTTTTTATATTAAGATATTTTTGTTAGGTTGGATAAAAAATGAAATACGGATTTGAGAAATTGGAGGTTTGGAACAAATCTAGAGCGCTCGTCGTAGCTATTTATAAAATCATACAACAATTTCCATCAGAAGAAAAATTTGGTTTAACGTCTCAAATTAGAAGAGCTGCTGTTTCTGTTTCTAGCAATTTGGCAGAAGGCAGTACAAGGCAGTCTGCGAAAGAAAAAGCCCGATTCTATGAAATTTCGTATGGAAGTTTGATTGAAATTTTGAATCAAGCAATATTAGCCAAAGATTTGAAATTTATGACCGAAAAAGAATTAGAAGAGTTGCGGATGGAAATAGAACCAATTTCCAGAATGATAAATGCGCTTCATAAAAATAGTAAAGGGTAAAACTTGAAGGTCGATGGTTCTAAAGGTCGATAGGTCGAAGGGTTTAAAAGTTTAGGGTCGAATATTCGATGGGCCCCTGGGCGATACCCTAAACCTCTAAACTTTTAGACCTTTTAACCTCAAGACCTTTCAACTTTTAGACCTTTTAACCTCAAGACCCTTTAACCTCTAAACCATTTTAAAATGAGAAAATCACCTCAGGTATATTTATTCTTTCTGCTCTCGTTCTCACTGGCATCTTGTAACGTTCAAAAGGAAGTTGACCATCCTGTTGACGCACTTAACCAAATCGAAAAAAAGCCAAATGATTTCGATCCTTATTTTAAAGAATCAAACTATATCACTTCTCCCTACGGACCAACCAGCATTACCCGTAATATCATGCAGGATAAAAATGGGGATATCTGGCTAGCCACTTGGGAGGGAATAATACGATATGGATTAAACACCGATAAAATATTTACCAATTTCACTAACAAAGATAGCCTACGACGCTGGCATATTTTTTCTTTGCTTGAAGCTAAGGATGGCGACCTTTGGTTTGGAACAATTGGAGCAGGAGTGTACCGCTATGATGGAAAGACATTTACTAATTACACTTCTCAAGATGGACTAATGGCTGACCGAATGGGATGTTTTTATCAAGATCGATCCGGCAAAATGTGGATTGGATCAGAAGGCGGAATAAGTGTGTATGATGAACAAACTGATCATCCCGAAGGAAATTACTTCTACAATTTTACTAAGAAAATGGTACTTGTGGATAATGATATTAATTCCATTGTAGAAGACGATAGAAAGTTGCCAAGCAAAATGGACCAAGTTGATTTAGGAAGTGAGCCGATTGCTAATCAATCCAATGGGAAATTTTGGATTGGCACTAGAGGAGCGGCATATCTTTTCGACCCATCTATCGATAATACAAATGGAGCCGCTTTTTCCAAAATAAAAAATAAGGAAGGTTGGCCATACAATAATGTTCGATGCATCATTAAGGATAGAAAAGGAAATATTTGGTTAGCCGGTGAGTATGGACTTAGTCGCTACGATGGAAACCAATTTATAAAATACTCCAACCATTTTGTTGGATATGTCTATGAAGATAGTGCAGGAAATATTTGGACTACTTCTGCTGCGCCAAACAGCCGACAGGAAGGCAGGTTATCTCGCTATGCACAGGAGACCATTGACGATCCTTTGATAGACCCTGAAGTGATCTTGCAAAAGAAAGGGATGTTCTTTGGTATTTTTGAAGATACAAATGGTGGCATTTGGATGGGGACTTTAGAAGGAGTGGTGCGATATGATGGAGAGAACTTTGATTGGTTTCGAGATCCTAAGATCAGTGATTAGCCTCGGCATTCGAATTAATTTACGGAACAGCAGTACCCTTATCTGTCATTTGTATAGATTGATCCGAATAATTTCTTGTATAGAATTACGCTTCGTTATTTTAAAGTAGGCCAAATAAACCCTTTGTTAAATGAAATACCTACTCCTCCTTTTACCAATCCTTTTCTTCTCTTGCAATTCTACTTCTTCGGAAGAAAGCATAAAATCATTGATCGTTTCTCAAAACAACAAAATTGTTTCCGAAGAATACTTTAATCAATCCAACGCAACAGAATTGACCAATGTTCAATCCTTGACCAAAGGAATAATCAGTAGCTTAATTGGAATAGCAATAGATGAAAGAATGATTGCAAATGAGCAAATAGCTATTCACGAATATTTTCCAGAAGAATTTAAAACGCTAGAAGCGGATAAGAAAAAAATTACCATTGAACATTTGTTGAATCAAACTTCCGGATTAGCCTGGAAAGGATATTTGGAGCATGCCGATTGGAAGGCAAGCGAAGATCCGATTTCCTTTGTGCTAACTAAGGAATTGGAGGATGAGCCAGGAACGAAGTACAACTATAATTCTGGCGCAACTCATCTACTCTCTGCAATTCTCACTAAAGCTTCGGGGATGTCCACCTTTGAATTCGCTAAAAAATATTTATTTCTAGAATTGCAATTGGATGAAGTACGATGGGAAAAAAGAAACAAAGGTTTTTACGATTGCTCGGGATTGGGCTTAAGCACGAAGCCAATTGATTTGATGAAAATTGGACAATTGCTTTCTTCGGGCGGAAACTTCAATGGCAAACAATTGATCTCCAAAAAATGGATGAATAAAATGTTTGACGATAAAAATAAATTAGCCACTCGCTGGGGTATCCGAGGATCAAAACATGGTTACTGTTGGTATAAAGCTACTTCAAATAATTTGGAGATAAACTATGGAATGGGTTATGGAGGGCAATTTATAATTCTTGTTCCGAGTAAAAACTTGTGCATAGTTGCAACGCATAATCATGACACTGCGGATGGCTTAAGTCAACAATCAGATTTTTTATGGAATACTTTGCCGGGATTGTTAGCCAAATATGGATAGCAGTAATTTGACGCTAGGTATCTTTAGCGCATGCAAAAAGCCTCAGAATTCAATGTTTCTGATTGGTATTCAAAGTTGATTAGTAGGATGCGATAATAAAAGTATAAATTAGAGTTAATTGCAATTCACTTTGATCGAAATTTTATTGTGCTATGATTTCCAATAAGACCAAGTACGGATTAAAAGCATTGGCTTTCCTTTCCAAACAGGAGAAAGGGATATTGGTTCCTATTTCTACTATCGCTGAAAGTGAAAATATCTCTCAAAAATTTCTGGAAAGTATTCTACTGAGCTTGCGAAAGGCCGGTTTTTTAGGTTCAAAAAAGGGAAAAGGTGGGGGATATTACTTGCTGAAAGATGCCAAGGATATTAAAGTGGCCTCAATCTTTAGAATTTTGGAGGGTCCTATTGCTATGGTACCTTGCGTCAGTCTCAATTTTTACGAAAAATGTTCCGATTGTCCGGATGAAAATAAGTGTAGTGTTCATCGGCTTATGATTCAAATTAGGGATAACACCTTGGCAATTCTTGAAAATAGTACGCTTGCAGACTTTGTAATTTAAAACGCTTACCTCCTTGATAATCAGCCAAATAAATTTCTATCAAAATCTTATTCCTACTAAGTTACTAGACTTTAACATTTGAAGACTTTCTTTTTATAGCTAAAAAGTACATTTTTACATTAAATCCTACTAGTCCGATAGGGTAATAGGTTTAAATAAAAAGTATTGATGCTATTAAATAGAATAAAAACTGGAGCAATTGGTATTCCTTCCAATCACAAAGCCCCAACTGGTGATTCCACAGTTAGAACTTTGGCCAAGACGGTTAGCTGGCGGGTTATCGGAACCTTAGACACTGTCTTGATTTCCTGGTTAATCACAGGAACATTAAAACTTGCATTTTCCATTGGCATTATTGAATTGGTCACGAAGATGGTCCTGTATTTTTTTCATGAACGAACTTGGAATTATATTTCATTCGGCAGATAAATTTTTTATGAAAGTTACTTCAGAAACATTAGCGCTATATAATGAAATGCTTCGATCTAAATCCCCAAAGGAGATCACTGCTTGGGTATTGGATTTCGCAAATAGTCCTATAGTGACTACCAACTTCGGGCCCTTCTCCGCCTCAATGCTTAACTTAGTTACAAGTGTTAAAAGTGACATCCCCGTTATTTGGTGCGATACAGGATATAATACTTCTCATACTTATTTACACGCTAAGCAAATGAGTAAGGCTTTACGTTTGAATTTATTCACGTATGTGCCTTTGCAAACCGCTTCGCAACGCGATGCTTTCTTTGGAGGTATTCCTAAGATAGGAGATCCCAATCATAAAATATTCACAAAGCAAGTAAAATTAGAACCGTTCAGAAGAGCGATGAAATTTCATCGGCCGGATGTTTGGTTTTCTAATATTAGAAAAGGACAAACTGCTTGGAGAGATACCCTAGATATTTTGAGTTTTACAAAAGATGGCCTTTTGAAAGTTAGCCCATTTTACAATTGGTCTAATGATCAACTGGCAGAATACCTTTCGAAAAATAATTTGCCAAATGAGCAAAAGTACTTTGATCCAACTAAGGTGCTTGAGAATAGAGAATGTGGATTGCACAACTAAAATTGTGCGTTGAACAGAAGACCTTCTTAGTTGATTAGAAAAATGTTGCAGCTCTGCTGTCCTCCTAATTATGAATTAGCCATCCATTTTTGGAGTAATAGGACCATGAAAATTTGAATTGCCCCTTTTTAAGCAGTCTCTAAAAATTAAGCAAAAAAATAAAGTTATGCAAAGCTTTAGAACGGAGTTAGAAAATTCTTTCATAGAAAAGGATATCATCGAATTAGAAAAAAAAATTCGATTGTTCAAAGAAGGGAAAATTGACGAAGAGCGTTTTAGGTCTTTGCGTTTGGCTCGTGGCGTTTATGGCCAAAGACAAGCTGGCGTACAAATGATTCGCATAAAATTGCCTTATGGAAAAGTTACTAGTGAACAACTTATAAGGATTGCAAATGTTGCGGATGAGTATTCTACTGGAAAATTACATATCACCACCCGTCAAGATATTCAAATTCATTATGTGAGTTTAGACCGTACACCGCAGTTGTGGGCAGAGTTGGAAAAAGACGATGTGACTTTAAGAGAGGCTTGTGGGAACACGGTTAGAAATGTGACCGCAAGTGAAACCGCTGGCATCGATCGAAATGAACCTTTTGATGTGACGCCTTATGCGCATGCTGTTTTTCAATTTTTTCTGCGGAATCCGATTTGTCAAGAGATGGGTAGAAAATTTAAAATTTCTTTTTCTTCAAGCGATGAAGATACTGGTCTCAGTTATATTCACGATTTAGGTTTTATTGCTAAAGTGAAAAACGGAGAAAGGGGCTTTCAAGTAATGCTCGGCGGAGGTTTAGGTTCGCAACCAAGACATGCTGATTTGCTAACGGAATTTTTACCTGCGAACCAACTCATTCCAACAACGGAAGCAATCCTAAGAATTTTTGATCGACATGGAGAACGATCGCGTAGGCTCAAAGCTCGTATGAAGTTTTTAATCAAAGGAATGGGCCTGGAAAGTTTTTTAAAATTAGTTGCCGAGGAAAAGAAAGCCTTATCTCACCAAAGCGTAGAGATCGAATATCCAGTTGAAGATATTAAATCTCTTGTGCCAAAGGCTGAAGCACCGCAAGTTGTTATCTCAGATCAAAAAGCATTTGAACATTGGAAACTAACCAATATTATCGCACAAAAACAAAAAGGTCTTTTTGCGATTGGTGTGAAGGTTTTACTCGGAGATTTTTCTACAGAGAAAGCCAGAAAATTGGCTGCATTGATACAAACTTGGGGTACTAACGAACTTCGTTTTTCTATTCGCCAAAATATCTTGATCAGAAATATCAGGGAAGATTTGATCCCTTTTTTCTATTCTGAACTTAAAAAATTAGACTTGGCAAACCCTGGTTATAATGCCACGATTGATATCACAGCTTGCCCAGGAACGGACACTTGTAATCTTGGAATTGCAAGTAGTACTGGAATTGCAGAAGAATTGGAAAGGGTGTTGCGAACAGAATATGCTGACTACATCAATAATAAAAATATTGTCATCAAGATCTCTGGTTGCATGAATGCCTGTGGTCAACACAATATGGCGCACATCGGTTTTCAAGGAATGTCCATTCGAACCAAAGATAAATTAGTGGCTCCAGCATTGCAAGTGTTGCTTGGTGGAGGAACCCTTGGAAATGGCAAAGGTAGATTTGCAAGCAAAGTGATAAAAGTGCCGAGTAAAAGAGGGCCGGATGCGTTGCGTTTTTTACTAGATGATTTTGAAGAGAACTCAAGAGGACTATCTTTTTTAGAATACTATGATGAAAAAGGAGAGAAATATTTCTACAGCCTACTTTTGCCGTTGGCTTCAGCAGATAATCTAACCAATGATGATTTTATAGATTGGGGAAATGGCGCTAAATATATAAAAGCTATTGGCGTTGGTGAATGTGCTGGCGTGGTGATTGACTTAGTACAAACTTTATTTTTAGAAGCTGAAGAAAAATCCACCTTTGCTCATGATGCAATTTTGCGAAAAAGTTGGTCTGATGCCATTTATCATACTTATGCCTCATTTGTCAACGGCGCAAAAGCATTATTGACCGCCGAGAATATCAATACAAATACCCAAGCAGATATCATTGCGAAGTTTGATGAAACTTTTGTGGTATCAAATAAAATAAATTTATCAAAATCCTTCCAATCAACCGTCTTACAAATCCGAGAATACGAACCCTCCGAAGAATTCGCCAAAACTTATCTTGAACAAGCAGTCGGCTTTTTACACACTATTGAAAACTATCGAAAAATTCAAATTGCAAATGTTTAATTCCATTCCAAAATTAACCGTCGTGGGTGCCGGGCCAGGCGATGAAGACTTGATCACATTAAAAGCTATAAATGCTTTAAAGGATGCTAATATAGTCTTGTATGATGCATTGGTCAATCCAATGTTGCTCAAACATGCCCCTCAAGCCGAGCATATTTTTGTGGGAAAAAGAAAAGGTTATCAGCGCTTTTCTCAAAAAGAAATTAATGAACTCATCGTAGAAAAAGCGGTGAATTTTGGACACGTCGTAAGACTAAAAGGTGGAGATCCTTTTGTCTTTGGAAGAGGTGCGGAGGAAATGGAATATGCTTCCACTCGAGGATTAGATACAGCAGTAGTACCAGGTGTTTCTTCCAGTTTGTCCGTGCCCGCTTTGCAAAATATTCCATTGACTAAGCGCGGTTCGTCAGAAAGTTTTTGGGTGATCACTGGAACGACAAAAGATTTGAGTTTGTCAAAAGATGTAGCCCTAGCGAGCCAGTCTAATGCAACTGTTGTCATCTTAATGGGGATGAGTAAGTTGCCAGAAATTGTAACGCTATTCAAAGCAGCCGGCAAGTCAAATTTGCCTGTAGCAATCATTCAAAATGGAACCATGTTACAAGAGAAGATTGCAATAGGAACAGTTGCAACTATTGTCAAGGAAGTAGCGGAAAAAGAAATAGCCAATCCCGCAGTGATCGTTCTTGGAACTGTGGTTAATCATCGCAAAGAGATTATGAACTTACAAAAAGAATATGCAACTGTCGGACTGCGACCATCATCAGGAATATAAAGGCCGCTTTTTCAAATCAGAATAAAAAAAACTCATGAGCGAAAGAAATAATTTATATCCCATTTTTCTAAAAACCAATAGACTAAGAATATTGATTGTAGGAGGTGGCTTTGTGGCGCTAGAGAAATTGACATTTTTGTTGAAGTCCAGCCCAGATGCTGAAGTTGAAATGGTTGCCCCTTTTTTCCGAAAAGAAACGCTAGCATTCCTGGTCGATAAAAATATAAAGATTAATGACGATCATTATCATGAAAAATATTTGGAAAAAAAGCACATTGTGATTGCCACCACTGATGACGTCCCAATCAACGAGCAAATTTATCATGATTGTCGAGCTCATAATATTCTGGTCAATGTCGCAGACAATCCACCTTTCTGTGATTTTTACATGGGCGGTATAGTCACTAAGGGACATGTGAAAATTGCCATTTCTACCAACGGAAAATCTCCAACCACCGCAAAGCGACTTCGCCAATTTTTCGAAGAAGTTATTCCTGAAGATGTTAATCGTCTAGTAGAGAATTTAAATGAATTTAGAAAAACGATCAAAGGGAACTTTGAGAAAAAAGTGAGAGTATTAAATGAGGTGACGGAAGGGCTTTTGAAGTAAAAAGTAAGACCTGTCTTGCCGCCAGGCGAGAGTTAAAAGTATCAAAGGCCTTCGACCCTAGTCCTTCATTAATGAAATAGATTAAATAGTATGGTGTTATCGGCCAAAAGGGCTAAATTGACCTACTGAAACGCCAGGTTCCGTAAGTGAACCCCTAGCTAAAGACAACCCTTCAATTTTGTACTAGATTCCTCTAAATACCCAGTCGTTCCGTGAGGAAAACCTGCCGACTAACCAGTCGAGATAAACCAAATAGATTTCAAAAAGAAAATCAACCTCTCCCGATCTTCCTTAGGCATCTCCAAATATTCCTGTTTAGATTGTTCCCTTTTCCGTACTGCCATAAGCTAGCTTCAGAAACATTTCTTGCGAAGTTATATCTTTAATGAATTTGAAAAATAAAATAGTAGAAGATTTCACTTAGATTTAACGTACAAATCAAATTCTGGTCCTTCACCCATCAAATACATTACACCATGAGATTTAGATTCTTATTGTCCCTTTCTATATTACTAATTGTTTCCTCACTTACCGCTCAGCAAGGAATACAATGGTCACCGGCTTACGACGTATCCACCACTGCAGGAAACGCTAGCCCGAAAATTGGCATTTTAGGCAATGGATCTCCGGCTATTGTCTGGGGGAAAAACTCAACCATCAATTTTTCAAAAATGGTAAACGGGGCCTTTAGCGCCCCCATGGCTTTATCCAACGGAGGAAATAATCCAGATATATATTCCTTTGGTGGGCTTGACATGGCGGTTAAAGGAGATTTAATTTTTATCGTTTTCGAAAATTTTAACGATGGTGTCTTTACTATCAAATCTACTGATGCAGGCGAAAGTTTTGATGCACCCGTGAATGTCTATGATCCTGTACCAGGGAAATGGGCTACACTGTCCACAATCTCAATTGATGAAAATAATAATCCGCTGGTTAGTGTGATTTTGCAAAATGCAAATGAAACGGATGCTAATTATATATTGATGCGATCTACTGATGGAGGGACAACTTATTCTCCGCCTACCGTTTCTAGTGAGCCCGCAGATGGCGATGCAGTTTGCGAATGTTGTACTTCTGATATCTACACGAAAGGATCGGAAGTCTATGTCGTTTTTCGAAATAATATTAATAATCTCCGAGACATGTGGGTTTCCAAAAGTATTGACAACGGAGCTAATTTTAGCGAAGCCGTGGATGTCGACGCCACAGATTGGATATTGAATTCTTGCCCTATCAGCGGTCCTAAAATCGCCCCACTTTCAGGAGATAGTCTAATCACAATTTGGAAGAGCGCAGCAGATGGACCGGAGCGCACGTATATCAGTACGCTTAATTCGGAAACAATGGAGAAAGGATTTGAACGAGTATTGCCTTTGTCGAATATGAATGCTTCCCAAAGTAGTACTGATGTTGCCGGTTTGAATGATACGATCGGAATTGTTTGGTCGGAGTCTGGGTTCGGAGCCAACGGAACAGATTTGATATTCGCATTATCAAAGAATGGAAGCCAAGATTTATTTACCAATTTTGCAAATCTCACTGAAGCACCATTCACGCAAAGTTTACCTGACCTTGTTTTTTTCAATGGAATTTTTCATATAGTTTATACCAATGCGAGTGGTCTTCAATATAAAAAAGGAATAGTGTCTGATATGGTTTCTTCGAATAGTCAGATTGGCAAAAACGACTGTTTCAAATTGTTGGAAAATCCAATTTACAATGGAAGGATTGGTATAGGAACTACCTGTTCAAAACAGGATAATTTTTCAAGCGCTCAATTGACCGACCTGTCAGGAAGAGTAATATTCAGCTGGGTTGATGTACTTAATGCGAAAGGAGAAAGCTTTTACTTTGATATTCCTGAAGTCGCAAAAGGACTTTATATTTTTTCCTTAAAAGGGGAAGGAAGAATTTGGTCTGAGAAAATAATGATTAAGTAAATATGGGCGTGCCCCTATCGGGTCGTTCCCTTCCAGGCTCCCTAATCGGTCGGCCCTTTGGGCGGGCTTGGCAGCCCCCTTGCAGGCAACTCACGCGATCCTCGGATTATTTTTCCTTGATGGTAGAAAATGCTTAGGTACTGATAAGTTGTTGGCAATAAGTATTAACTTTAAGTAATGGCAAGGAAAGGAAAGTGAATTTTCTAAAACAAATTTTACAAATGAAAATAAAACCGCTAATAATTTTGTTCCTACTAATAGGCTTAGTGAATATACATGCCGAAAATCCTTGCGGCATCATGAGCCCTAGAAGTGGTTCTGGAGCGTGGGGAATGGGCGGACTCTATCTAACCAATGGAGAGCACTTAAGTGTTTTCGATCAATCCGGAAAAAAGATTGGATCAGTAGAGCGCTTGAAGCACAACTATGTATTGAAAACTGACTATACAGATCACAGCGGAAAAATCCAATCTCTTTGGAAAGCGCAAGAGAGTGTTGGGCATTATCAGTATAGTATTTTAAGAGTTTCAAAAACAAGTAATGAGGAACGGTTTAAAATTCATTGGGCCAATGAAGAAGGATTGAATTTGTTTATTACTGCCAAGGATTTGAATAAATCCAATGGTGACTTTTGTACCTACGCTGAATTATTATTCAATGAGTATATCCCTGAAGAATTATTGAAAGGAAGAAACATGGCAAAGCTAGGAGTGAATTTAGAAAGGAATTGTTTGAACCTAAGAGAAGCACCTAACAAAGAAGCCAATAAAATATTTTGTATTCCAAGTAATGACTTTGATAATTTCGCTTATGCTCATGTTAAACAAAAAGCATCGCACAACAATTGGATGAAAGTTCATGTAAATAATTGTAGCCCTCCGAATAAAGTTGTAATCGATGAAGAAAATGATGAAGGTTGCCATTGTAGAGGAAAGGAATCAGAATACTTAGGTTGGATAAAAGCAATTGATGAGAATGGCTTTCCCAATATTTGGTTTTCTTCGACTTCTTATTGAAAAGGAATTTTTACACATGAATAAATTTAATCCTAAAGTGGATGATTTTATATCCAAAGCTGAAAAGTGGCAGGCTGAATTTGAAGCATTAAGGGAAATTGTCTTGGAATGTAATTTATCCGAAGAGTTGAAATGGAAGCAACCTTGTTATTCGTTTGGACAAAGCAATATCGCAATTGTCGGCGGATTCAAAGATTCCTGCGTATTAAGTTTTTTCAAAGGTTCCTTATTAAAAGATGACAAACAACTTCTGGAATATCCTGGGCCGAATTCTCGAGTCGCGAAACTTTTTAGATTCACAAATGTTCAAGAAATTCACAAGATAAAGCCAACCATTAAAGCGTATATTTTAGAAGCGATAGAAATCGAAAAAACTGGTGAGAAGATTGACTTAAGAAAAAATGACAATCTAGATTTTCCGGAAGAGCTGCTTCTTAAATTTGATGCCTTTCCCAAGTTTAGAATAGCATTTGAACAGCTAACGCCAGGAAGGCAAAGAGGATATAACCTGCATTTTTCTGCTGCTAAATCTTCGAAGTCTAGAACGAATAGAATTGAAAAATATATGGATAAAATTCTCAGCGGTAAAGGAATCCATGATTGCACCTGTGGTCGATCGAAAAGGATGCCGAGCTGTGATGGGTCGCATAAAAGTATTTGAATTATTGGTTCCAATCGTAATTATGAACAGAAAATTAAAGCATACCCTACTAGCAATTATTTGTTTTTTCTTCCTCCAGGCAAACTTGTTTTGCCAAGATTATTTCGACTATCATGAAATAATTAATAAAGCCGAAATCGAAGTGGTAAAAAAGAATTATGAAAAAGCTGACTCTTTGTTTCAAATCGCTTTCTCCGAATATAGTCTTGGATTCGCAAAGGATTTTGTTGCCGCCGCAAAAAATGCGCAATCGTTAAATAATTCGGAGCGTGTCAAAGCGTATGTTTTCAAGGGTTTCAATAATGGTTTGACTTTTACCCATATCGATAATTTTCCTTTTTATGAGAACTTGAAAAACACCTTCGGAAAGGGAAATATTAAAAAAGAATTATCGACTGCAAGGAAGAAATATCTTGGAACCTTAAATAAGGATACTCGCAAGGTAATTGGCAAGATGGTAAAAAGAGATCAAAAAGTTAGAAGCTGGTGGTACAATAGAAAACCATGGAAAGTACAACAGGCATTCATGAAAAAAGTGGATGACGAAAATTTTCAAGCATTAATGAGCATTTGTAAAAATCAAGGGTTTCCAGGAACTCATGTAATTGGAGCCGACGCAGAAAGCCAACCAATCTATTTGCCCGTTTTACTTCGACATATGGATAGTCTGAAATTAGCAGCGTTAAAGCCTTATATTATGCCTACTATTAAAGCGGGCCATTTCCATCCATTAGACTTCGTTTCTGCCCTAGATTATACCTCTATGTTTAAATCAACGATCGAAGATCGCGATGAGGACGGCAATCAAGTACTCATCATTCAACAGGAATATGGAACCATGACAGGTATGGAAACGGAGGGGAAATTTATTTATCCCGTAAAAAGCTTAACTGATTTGAATCAAAAAAGAGCTGAATTCGGTTTGGAATCAATAGCCGATTATGCCTTTAAGATTGAGTGTCAAATCCCTGAGGAAGGGGTTTATAAAAAGGTGTTTAAATTGAATTGATTTGTTAGTAATTTTCTAATCCATTAAATATTTTTATACACCTTCGGCAGAAACATCTTATTTTAGTTCAACTGAATAAATAGTAGTCTGGTCTGGTTTTCCACTAAGCACTTCTGAATTAAAAAACTTATATTTATTGTCTCGTTTTTTAAATGTTTCTTTTCAAACTTTAATATATGGAATTGAAAGATTTGGGATACAATTCGACATTAGAAATGTATAGGATAGAAAACAAACTCGATGCCTTTGAAGTCGGAAGAGTAATAGCAGAGCATCGAGAAAGATATGTTGTAAAAACTGAAACAGAAGAATTTGATGCTGAACTGATTGGAAATTTAAGATATACCGCCCAAAATAGACATGATCTTCCTGCAGTTGGAGATTGGGTGGCGATTTCTGAATTTGGATTGAGTAAGGCATTGATTCATGCTGTGTATCCTAGACACTCAATATTACAAAGGCAATCTGTGGGCAAGACAGGACAAATTCAAATTATTGCAGCTAATGTTGATTATGGCCTTATTGTTCAATCGGTCAATAGAGATTTTAATATTAATAGACTAGAACGATATTTGACCATTTGTAATGCCGCCAATGTTTCTCCAATAATAGTAATTAGTAAAATTGATTTGATGGAAGAAGATCAAATTGAATTGTTAATTAATGAAATTAAAGGACGCATTAAAAACACACCAATTCTGAAACTTAGCAGCCAGTCTGGCTACGGGTTATT
>CALGJW010000514.1 GCA_937930025.1 uncultured Saprospiraceae bacterium
AATTCTATTAGATGGTGTACCTGTTTATAATGCCTCCCACCTTTTTGGTTTCTTTTCTGTATTCAATGCGGATGCTGTAAAGGATGTAACACTAACTAAAGGTGGTTTCCCTGCAAGATATGGAGGGCGTCTTTCGTCCATCATTGAAATAAATATGAAAGAAGGAGACAAAGATGATTGGCATGGAACGGGTTCCATTGGGCTTATTGCTTCTAAGTTAACTTTAGAAGGGCCATTGATAAAAGATAAAATGTCTGTGCTGGTTTCTGCGCGTAGAACTTACATAGACATATTAGCAAAACCAATCATTGCAGCTGGCTTTCGATCTGAACCAGGCCAATCTGGAGGAGCAGGGTATTTCTTTGATGATGTAAATCTAAAACTCAACTACAAATTTTCAGAAAAGGATAGACTTTTTCTATCGATGTATACTGGTCGGGATAAATTTTATTTTAATCAGGCTTATGACGACCAAGATTTTAACGATAAATCAGAAACAGGCTTTGGATTGAGATGGGGAAACCTAACCGGTGCATTGCGCTGGAATCATCTTTGGACGAACAAGCTGTTTAGTAATGCTACATTGACTTATAGCAAATACAACTTTACAACAACGGCCCTAGATAAATATGAATCTAATGGCTATGAAAGTGAATTCAATTTAGATTATAAATCGGGTATTGAAGACGTAGGTGGAAAGATTGATTTTGATTGGGTGCCTTCTCCTAGCCATTTTGTAAGATTCGGAGCAGGCGTGACTTCACATAATTTCAATCCCGGTGAATTTGATATTTTCGCTTTGGAAAAAGAAAATGATGTCGAAATAAATAGGATTGATTCCATCATTGGTCAACCATCAGTCTATGCAACGGAGCTATCCGCTTACATTGAGGATGATATGAAAATAGGGGATCGACTGAAAGCAAATATTGGTGTTCATTTTTCTGCTTTTAACGTGCGTGATAAATTTTTCACCTCTATTCAACCAAGAATTGGTTTAAGGTATTTGTTGGATAACGGATTAGCTATAAAGGCTTCTTATTCTCAGATGCGACAGTACATTCAATTATTGACCAATGAAGGTTTGGGTTTACCCACAGACCTTTGGTTACCGAGTACAGATCGGGTGACTCCGCAGGATTCTTGGCAAGTCGCATTTGGAGTGGCTAAAACTATAAAGAAAGATTACGAATTAAGTATCGAAGGTTATTATAAAGAAATGACCAACCTCACCTCGTATAAGGAAGGTTCAAGCTTTTTTCAATTAGAACCGTGGGAGGATAGAATTACCCAAGGATCTGGAAATAGCTATGGTGCGGAAATCCTATTGCAGAAAAAAAGAGGTAAACTTTCTGGATGGGTTGGATATACGCTTTCATGGTCCTACCGGCAATTTGATGATTTAAATTTTGGGCGAGAATATCCATTTAAATATGATAGACGGCATGATCTTTCAATTGTCGCCACTTACAAAATAAACGACAGAATAAATATTGCTGGTACCTGGGTGTATGGAACTGGGAATGCTGTGACCCTTGCTAATTCTATTTATGACGGAGGGTATTCCAGCTTAAACCCCATAAGAAATGGAGCAGGCAATACAATTTCAAATCCTTCTAAGATCGGTTATCCCAACCAATTTGAATTCTATACCGAAAGGAATAATTTTAGAATGAGGGCTTACCATAGAATGGATTTGGGAATCACCTTTACAAAAGAAAAAAAGAAATATACCCGTACTTGGGCCTTCGGTGCTTATAATTCCTACAATAGAAAAAATCCGTTTTTCTTGTTTGTAGACTATGATTTTAGAACCGAAAAAAATGTTTTGAAGCAGGCAAGCTTGTTCCCTGTAATCCCTTACTTTTCTTGGAAATTCGAATTTTAATACGATGAAAAAAATATTCAATATTCTTTTAGTAGCCGGTCTTTTTTCACTTTTTAGTTGCGAAAACTTTTTCGAAACGGTAGTAGAAATAGATCCACCAGAAAGCATTCCTCAATTGGCCATGTCCGCTTTTTGGAATAATACAGATACATTGATTGCAGTCTTTGTTGATGGTACCTCCGATATCTTCTCCGGTAGAAAATTTGGTTTTAATACCGATACTTTGGGTTTACCAGGTGCTACTGTTCAACTTTTTGTAGACGATGCCTTCTATGCAGAATTGGAACCTTCTCAAATGTTGGATACCAACAATATATTTTTTGCTAATGAAGGAACTTATGCAATGGTTTTAGATGTTCCAGTTGGCTCGCTCGGAACTGAATTCGAATTGAAAATTTCTCATCCAGATTATCCAGACGCAAGTGCCAAACAGTCTTTCCCTTCCCGTGTGGTGCCTACAGATTTAGAATTTAAAGCAAATGCTGGAACCGATCAATATGGATACGCTACCCAAGGAATTGATCTAAAGATACCTGATCCTGCCGGTGAATCCAACTATTATGAAATTGGAACATTCTACAAAGACTCAGTAGCGGGATATTATGGACCTGACTTATTTTATTATTTCCAAGGAACAGAAAATTCTTCGTTGGATCCTAATACCACCACCGGTCCCAATTACAGCAATTTGTTTGTGAATGATCGAGGATTTGACGGCCAAAACTACGAACTGCTAGTTCAATTGTATTCCTATTCGGATACCTCAAATGATTTAGTGGTTATGTTTAACAGTATCACTGAAGACAGATATAAGTTTGCTACTTCATTGAGAGCTTATTATGATTCAGGTGACTTTGGGCCGTTCTCTGAGCCGGTTCCATTATATACTAATGTTGTGAATGGGCTAGGAACCTTCGGATTAGGAACAATTCACATTGAGGAGTTAGAGTTGTAATTTATAAATTCCCGTTTTGTTTCATAAGCGCAACCTTCAGCAAGCAGGCGACACTCAATGAGTCGGTAATAACACCGTCCATGACCATTTGAACTGCATCGGCTAAAGGTATTTTTTTGATGACTAG
>CALGJW010000515.1 GCA_937930025.1 uncultured Saprospiraceae bacterium
ATAACTTACAAAATCAACTTAGCTTTTTTAAAGCACAAGTCAGCCCACATTTTTTGTTTAACGCCTTGAATAATATTTACAGCGATTGCATAAGAAAACAGGAAGTAGAAATTGCTGCTAATATTGAAAATCTATCCGGGATTATGCGGTATTTGACTTATGATAGTAGTGCCAAATTCGTAAGTCTAACCAAAGAAGTTGAATTAATTAAAGATTACATTGAAGTTGAACGAATGAGAATGTCTTCTTCCGATGATGTTGTGATTTCCTTCGTATCCACAGGTGATTTTTCAAAGCATATGATTGCTCCTGTTTTGCTTTTGCCCTTGGTAGAAAATGTATTCAAACATGGAGTTGCTCCAGGAGAAGATAGTTTTATTCATATCAGCTTGAAAGTAGACAAAGGGAGCTTGTTTTTCGAAACTCGAAACAAAAACTTAGCGGAACCCTCTAAAAATGGTGGTGTTGGATTAAGTAATGTTTTGAAAAGATTATCACTTCAATATAAAAAACGCCATCTCATAAATTTCAAAAACGTTGAGGATGATTTTGTTTTATCATTAAGAATTCATTTGGAAGATGAGCATTAAAGTCGTTATAATTGATGATGAGCCAAAGGCGATAGATCTCTTAGTTTATTATATCTCTCAGGTTGAATTTCTCGAAGTTGAGAATACTTTTCGAAATCCGTTGAAGGCTTTTCAATTCTTAACTACTCATGATGTGGATCTATTATTTTTAGATATCAATATGCCTAAATTGTCTGGGGTAGAATTAATTAAAAATTTAAAAAATGGCCCTGATGTAATTTTTACTACGGCTCATCCAGAGTTTGCTGTAAGTGGATTTGACTTAGATGCCATTGACTACTTGCTGAAGCCAATTACTTTTCCTCGTTTTTTGAAAGCTTCTCAAAAAGCGCAAAAAACCGTCCTCAAGAAAGATGCAAAAGAACTGATTCCTGCTGATCCAATTTATATTAAAAGTGGGAGTATAACGCATAAACTGTTATGGAGAGATATTGCATTCCTGAAAAAAGATGAAAACTATATTACTTATTATTTGACAAATGGTAAGCGATTACTTTGTCGACAAACGCTGAGTAGTATGGAAAAAATGTTTCCAAATTATGTTGTAAGAATTCATAAAAGTTACGCAATTTGCATGTATAATATCACCTCAGTTGGAAATGATTTTCTTATGATTAATACTACTAAAATTCAAATAGGAAGAAATTTCAAAAATAATTTTCTCCATTCTTTTGAAAAATATAAAGCGCATCTTACTTAATTTATTATGTCGGAGATCGTTCGCCAATACTGTGACAACAGTAACTTTTACCCTTTGCTGATCAGTACAAATCCTTTAAGACTTCTTTTGGAAAAATAATGACCCACATTTCCTTGATTTCTTATTCCATGTATTTGATCAATCTATGTTTAGTTGTGGGATTTATTAATAAGTACTTTCCAATTGTGAATGCCAGCGATGGAAGTATAAAGTATATAGTCTATTGGGGAGCCACCTTGTTTTTTTCTACCATTATTTATAAGTATTTTGAAAAGCCGGTGATGGATTTAAGGGATAGGTTTTAGTAACTTAGGTTAATATTATTATGTTGCTAAACAACAATCGCTTGTTAATCTTTCTCTTGCTCAATTAGCTACGGGAGTTTATTTGATTACTGTTGAGGATGAAAATGGAATACGAACCAAAAAGATTGTAATTGGCAATAAATAAAAGAATCCTAAAACCGAATCTTCGCCTGTATCGCCAACTCACTCCGGGAATTGCCAAAGGACAACCCTTGCGTTGAGATAATTGCAATGGCACCTGGAAATAAAGTCTGTGCATATCTAGCTTCCAAAGTAACATTGCGAATGCCCTTATACCTGGCATTAAAATAATAACGCATGCCTTTTCCAAAGTACGCTGGGATACTAAAATTGCCAATCAGGTTATTTTCATAATTGTAAAATCTAATAGCGTAGCTTTCCGTATCGAAAAAGGCTATTCGGGAAGAGAAGTTAAAAGGAATGGAAGAAGGTTTGAAAATTAGATCTTGATAAATTGCTGTTCCAAATAGGGCAGGATCATCTCCCGTTTGAAAATACCCCCAATCAATTCGAGTTCTCCAGGTAAAAGCCTTGCTAATGTTATACTTCAAATGCCATCTCGCCTGTACCCGTTTTCCAGGAACGATAAAATTGAAAACCGTTTCGTTATTCGGCTGATTTTGTTCCTTAACTTCTTGCCTGTATTCTAAATAGGTTTCTAACTTTCGCTTAATCTTATAAGTCAATCTTGTTCGAACATCATTCCCAGATGTTGGACTATCCACTTGGAAACGTAGCCAATTGAATCGATAAACATCATAGTAAATTGAAAACTGCCAGTTAATACTTGGATTCAAATCAAATCCTATATAAGTTCCTTGTTCGTTTCTAGCACCGGTGGTTTCCGCAAAAGGTGCCGGATTTAAGGTTTGGTAATCCCTAGAAAAATTACGATTCAACACTGCAAAATCAGCGATGCGATTTAGGTTGATGATCAAGCCATTGGTGTAGGCATATCCTCCATTATTCGAAATTGCCCACTCTCCAAAAATATTGAAATTCTTGTATTGATATCGATAATCGATACTTGCATTAGTAATTTTATCTCCTTGAAAGTAAAACTGGTTGTAAGGCTGAAGATTTAGCTGTAGCGGAATGGAAAGTTGATGATGTACCAAATTGGCCGCAACTTTAAACTTTGTCCTTTCAAACTTTAGATATCCACCTGTCGTAGTTTGACCAATCGCTTTTTCATCCTCAATTTCATTTGCAGTACGATGAAGGCCAGAGGCAAGTAAGGAAGAAACTCCTTCGAATTCAGGATCAATTAAATCCAAATTAATTTGGTTGCCATCTCTAAATCGCTTAGAGCCAAAAGCCATGATGCTTAGATCTTTCGTAACGTTTATTTCCGCCCCTGCTCCGCGCAAATAATTGTTTTCATCTATCGATCGAAAAGCACGAAGACCAGATTGCCCACGTTTGATTTGAATGACCTGACTTCCTTTTCTGGCCCCAAACCCGGCATAGAAAATCAATCCTTGTCCCATACTCAATCGAAAATCACCAATAGCGACAGTCTTCAACCAAGAGTTGTAATCCTTCAAGAAAAAGTGCGCAGAATAAAAATCAAATCCTTGTTTGTTTGATCCTTTAAAGAAAGCTTCGCCGGCATCTTTTTCACCTGTAAAACCATAACTCAGTTTATTCGAATTACCATGACGATATCTTATATAATACCGCATAGGATTGCCTTCAAACCTCGGAAGTCCTGTGTCATCTCGTGGTTCATAGTTTGTGGTAGTTGGAAAAAACTGAGACCAGCGAAGAAAAAGATCGTTCTGGCCTTTCACCAACATTTCTCCTAACTTAATATTGTAATCATCTAGGTCTCCACTTAATTTAACAAAGGGCTCGATCTGACGAATTATATCTGGAGTAAATCCCGGTATTACCTGCAATTCATGTATGCTTATAAAATCACCGAAACGTTCCCGATGAGAAAGCAGTGCATCTATTTGACTAGAAGAAATGATTAGGAGATTTGAAAGATCCTCTGCGGTTGCCTTATTTAAGTTCAATGGCTTTTTCCTATAGACATTCAAAACATCAAGCAGCGCATCAAATTCAAAGCTATTGTCTCCATCAGACACGAAATCCTCAATTAAATCTGGATTTATTATATCCTGTAATTGTAAGGAGGAGTCTCGCTGGGCCGATAAAATTAACGGAAGCAAGAATGAAATTAGAAGAATTATTTGGCCTCGGAAAAGCATGCCACTAAGGTAGGAAATAGTTAACGAACGATGCTTACTTCACCAGGTTGAAGATCACCTAATTCATAAGATCCAATACGCCAACGGATAAGCCTGAGAACTGGGAATCCAATCTTTGCACACATCTTTCGAACTTGCCTGTTTTTACCTTCGGTAAGGATAACCTTTAGCCAAGTAGTGGGAATAGTTTTGCGAAAACGAACAGGAGGATTGCGATCCCATAAAGCTTCTGGTTCCTCCATTATTTCTGCCCTAGCTGGAATGCAGGTGTATGGTCCCGATTTCAGTTTGATGGTAATTCCTGTATGGAAGGGTTTCAGCTGTTCGGCTGTAGGAGAACCTTCCACTTGCACCCAATACTCCTTTTCTTTCTTTTGCTGCGGATTGAGCAATTGTTGATTGAGCCTGGTATCATTTGTCAAAAGTAAAAGTCCTTCGCTGTCTTTATCTAA
>CALGJW010000516.1 GCA_937930025.1 uncultured Saprospiraceae bacterium
GGCTGATATGTCAACAGAGAAGGCAGCTTCGCCTGTCAAGCCAATCAAATTATTGTTGAGTATTGTTCTAAATGTATTTTTAGCCTTTGGAATGTATCTGTTTTCAATTCATGAAACTGGAGTCTTTGGAATGGTAGGTGGTGAAACTGAATTGATGACGACAGGAACAGCCGCCGCCTTCTTGGCAGAATATGGTGGGCATTTCCATACAGCGTCTCATGGTTTAGCACATGGCGTAGGGGCAACGATGTTTTTTGTGCTGCCCTTTTTAGGATACGTGGTTATCTTTGAAAAGAAGTCAACCAAATATTTCTTGGTCTATTTTAGTTATTGGTTGATGACCTTAACGCTAATGTCAATTGTGATATGCCTTTGGGGCGCTTCTCCAATTTAAGCAACGCTTGTAGCCCTGAAGTATTGGAATTTGATAATTAATATAGTTTAGGCTGAAAAATATTCAATATTACATACGATCATCAATAAATAAAATTAACTATCTTAACTATTTTTTTGCAAAAAACTAACAGATGAATATAACAAATGTCATTATCGCGATTTGCAGCTTCTTTTTCTTTATGGTCGGGGCCGATAAATTTTTCTCATTTTTAGAACCACCTTGCTCCTTGGAAAATAGCATCTCGCCGATCGTTTGGAAAATTTTCGGGGTCTTACAATTTGCTGCGAGTATTCTTATTTGGCTACCTAAATACAGGAAATATGTGGCCGGATTCTTCTCAATTTTTATGCTTGTTTTCACAGTCATACATCTCATGGCAGATACTTATGATGTTGGTGGGTCTGCATTCATGGGAGTCTTATTGGCTTTATTGGTTTGGAATCCAAGTTTCTTTGGAGGAACGTCTAAGTAGGAATTTGGGTCGTTAGAGAAGTTCTCCTTTTGTTCCTAAAACAAGGTAGTAAGTCCTTTCAGTAGAAATTAATAGACAACTTCATTTGATGTGCTAGAAGTGATTGTAAAAGATAAAATTAAATGTCATTACCTAGAAATAAAAGGAAGATAATCGTTGACACTCAAGTCTATTATTGGATAGCAAAAGGCAATTATGAAATCATTAATCTAACCATTGAAAATTCAATTGGCAATAAACTTTTTGCTCAATTTGATTATGATACCCTAAACGGGAAGAGTAATTATTTCAATTTCCCATTTGTGGTAACACCATATGTTGTAAGAGAAATCATCCTTTATGCTTTGAACAGGAATTACTCCAATACCCAAAAAAGTAAGGAACTCCATCTAGGGAACATGTCAAAAGAAATTCGATTATGTTCATTGGCAGAGAGAAAAATCAAGAAAGTGCTAAAATCCATCGAAAGTCGAATTCATCAAGGCCGCCTGAATCCAAAGGTTGGAGAAGTCGAATATGTATTAAAAGAGACAAGAGAATACATCAAGTACGGAGAACTGTTGATTGGAATTGAAGATATGATAGATAATCTTTTTGAAATTTCTTTTGAATTCAACGAAGAAGAATTGACGCTTATAAAAGATGTTTCAGAAATGTCATTGTCAAATTGGAAAAGTATAAGAGCCCGATTGATTGAGATTATGAACAAGAAAAACTAATAGGAGGACTGGAAATTGAAATCAATGCCAAATGTCTTGCAAAGTTCAGCTCCAATCTTTTCGATGCTAAAAGAGGCAGGTACAATTCATTGAATCTGCCTCTTTCTGTTGACTGTTGGACGATGCCAGTATTGAACAAAGCGGATATAGATTTTGAAAATACTCCCCAAAAAATAACACAAAATCCTGACTTAGGGATGGTGACTTAATAACTGTCCGTTTTAGCTTACTAGAATTGATTTATATGTCGTTATTTTTCTCTGCAAGCCAAATAAGGATTGCATCAAAAAATGCCTAATCTAAATCAATTTTAGTTACGCCTAAATTGAACACTTATTAAGTCAGCATCCCATAGTCAAAAAGCATCTTCCATTCAATAGTTGTTAATTCCAGGCACTAATTTTAAGTTTTTAAATTTAAGTTCTTACTTTTATAGAACTGCTTTGTGCGATATGAGGCAGGATGATCTATTGCATTAAAAATAATAATTTGAAACCGGATAAAAGAAAGAGAGCACTCTATCGAAAAGTAAATACAGTAGCAAGAGGCGTTCATCATAACTCTGGAAGTGACTTTCGCTTTTCTCGAAATGCTAAAAACGAAACAAGGGAGCAAGTGAAAGGTGCGATGTATGGAAAGAAGAAACGTGGTTTAGATTATACTCCTCTTTTTAAATTCCTCCTATCCAAAATCGGGCAAGAATGGGATGAAGTCTTTAGTGAGGCAAAATCAAGACTGGACAAAACTGAACCGATTTTTTGGCTGGTTGCTTTAAATGAAATTGAAAAAGAAGAATATGTACGTGTTGGGGAATCTTCCTACTTCTCGGGAATGTTTGTGGATGAAATAGGAATCCTTCAGTTAACAAACCCCGCTTTAAGAACTGAAGATTTAAAACCTTTTTGTACCTGCTGTACACATACTTTGAATGGCCAAATATTTGGCCAAAAACATAAAAAATAAGCTGATAAACGCTTTTTGGAGTTAAATAAAAAAATGAAAATTCCAATATTGAAAATCCTAATTCTTGGGCTATTCATTTCATTCCATTCATGTAAGAGTTTGAATGAATCTGAACTTCAAGATGAAGAAATTTGGCATCTTGGTTGGCGGATGATCGAAAATTCATGGGGTGAAAATATCCGTTTAGCTGAATTGCAATTCGATTCTTTACTTTCATTTAACACGCCAATTGATGAGGTTTTTTTGATGAGTGGATTAGAAACAAAGGTCGAATTGTCGAAAGAGAAAGATGTCCTTAGCATTTTACAAAACCAAACCAAAGAAATAATCAGTAGGATTTGCGTAAAAAAATTTGCTAGAAATCTGAGTCCTTGTAATGGGCAGACGCAAGAAGAGGTAGAGCATCCTGATTTGCAACTGGAAATCATTAAACTGTTTGTAGATGATCAGGCTGTTAGAGGAAATGTAAAGGAAGAGACCATTATAAAGTACCAATTAGATTCAACAGCAATGACAACATATGATATGGGCACAACAGATGAAATTAACAGAGAACGTTTAAAGGAAATTTTCAAGGAATTTGGCTTCCCTACTCGAAAGCAAGTTGGTAAAGAGGCAATGAATGGAATTTTCTTCATAATTCAACATGCGGATGGAGATAAAGCATGGCAGAAATCGCAACTACCCAATATAAAATCAGCCATAAAAAGAGGGGACTTAACCAAACAAAAATATGCTTATCTCTACGATAGAATACAAGTGAACTCAGGTAAACAACAAAGATATGGAACTCAATTTTTACAAGTAGACAGGGCGAATAAAATTACAGAATTAAAAGAAACAGAAGACTTGGACAATCTTGATCAAAGAAGAAGAGAAATGGGTATGATGCCAATAGCGGTTTATAAAAGGTTAATGCTTAGAAATTAAAAAAATCGTATATTGAATAACAGTGGTGATCCCACCTTAGATTTCAAAACTAGATAAATAGCAATAAATGAACTATAAGAAAGTAATCATAGTAATGTTGTTTCCAGTTGCAGTAAACCTACTGATGGGTTGTTGCAATTGCTTGGAAACCGTCTTTTTTGATTATTCGAATTGCGCAGTCTCCGTTGATAATTTAGACAATTCACAACAAGAGGCCGTGATCAGTTCAACGAATTCAATTCCAAAAGAAGCTTTTGGTTTAAAAGTAAATATTGAACGTAAGGAAGGTATTTGCTATAATAGTTTTAAACCATTTTTGATGTCTTCTGCATACGCAACAAGTTGTAATTGCCCCCCAGAACAACTCTATCAACCATTAGACAGCATCGTGTCAATTCAGATCAAGTCGCTGATGGATTTTGATTTGAATCATTTAAGTGATGACTACATTACGGAATATTTTAGTGTGTTGTCATCTACTGAGTATACTCCTATTGAAGAATTTATAGCTGGGCGGCGAGGTAGTATAAGTGATCTTGACTATTTCGATAGGAGTTTTAATCTGATGCTAATGACTGCTCCAGTTGAAAGTTCCGAGTATCAATTTGAGGTAGAAGTTGAATTGTCAGATGGAAGAGTTCTTCGTGAAATTTCAGAATCAGTTGAATTGCTATGAATGTGTGGCATTTTAGGGGAATCCTTGACGTTCTCATTCGCAAATTACTCCCATCCATTATGAAAGAGGAAGACTTATCACTTAAAACTAACAGCAATCAATTTTTATAGACTCATTGATATGAAAGCAAGAACCCTAATA
>CALGJW010000517.1 GCA_937930025.1 uncultured Saprospiraceae bacterium
GATTACCTGAAGTATATTCAATGGCAGTACTTCCATTCGGTAAGGTCCATTGGTAATTAGTTGCATTACAATCAAGCGCGATATATCCAAAATCTCCTTCTGCAGCACAAGCAGTTAAATCTGCTTCTACATCGCAGACGATAGGATTTGGAATAACTTGTAAGCCTCTGTGACAAATATCATGAGCTGATTCGTCTCCAGCTTTTCCAGCGGTATATCCCCAATTGACAATTGTACCATTTGGAAAGTATTGTCTAATATCTCCTTGGAAATTTACTGCGTTATTTCCGTCAACGGTAACTACATAACTTGGAATACATGGATTCCATCGTGCTATTACGGTGTGGAAAAATCCGTCTTCAATATTTCCATTTAATCCAATTGAAACTGGTGCCGTTATCGGTGCTGACAAATCTCCATTTGCGACTAATGCACTGTGATCTACTTCAGGATTGGGATCCCCCAACCCGGTATTTTGCCAGATATCAAATTCCACTCCAACGGAATTGGGTGCATTGATCCCATCATATCCCATCCAGCCTCCGGTTCCTCCGAGTGCATTGGTTATATCACCATTATGTAATACGAAGCAAATACCATCTGCTCCATCATTGTCATTGGTTTCTGCAGTAAATCTAATTTGAAAGCTTGCGACAAAACCATCATTAAGGTCAATGGCAGTATTATTCCATAAGGCCGATGCCGCGTATGCATTTTGCGTGCCTAGTAATCTGATACCAGTAAGTCCAGGATTACAGAAATTTGCTGGAAATACGAAACCATCATTGGTTGGATTTGACCTTACCGGTGTCCACTGCGCATCCACCGAACTCATGCAAAACACAAGTGCGAATAGCATTATAAATAATTTAGATAATGTTTTCATTTAATAAAAAGTTTAGATGAGGTTCTACCTTATTGAAGAGTTGTCGAACAAAAATTTCTCTTTTCATTTGGTGATGCTCCAACCTGAATTGAGGGATATATTTCCGTACAGTGTAAGGTCACTTGTCAGATCATCCAAGCATTTTCAACTTGTTGCATCGCTAAACTAGTTAGACAATTAATTGTTCCGTTGAGGGAACCGATAAGCGATGTGCTTTTTGGAATAACCGATGTGGCATTTAGTATAACCGATTTTTCATCCTGTTATAATAAATTTAATTTTTTCAAGGTACTTGTGAAATTTGTTCTTCTTCGTTGCGCAATATAAATTTTTGTATCCCCATTCATTTTTACGAAGTGTTCGCGGTTGTTGATGATTTTGATGAAAAAGAGATTAATCAAATGACTTTTATGTATTCTTATAAAATGATGTTCTCCCTGGGTATTTGAATCTGGAAGTATTTTTTCATATTCCCCCAAATTTTTGGAAGAGATAATTTTTCGACCGGATTTCAAATGAAACCAAGTACAGCCTCCATCTGCTTCCAATCGAATGATATCTTGGATCGCAATAAATTCTTTTCCGCTTGCAGTAGGAATGGCCATTTTATGTGCTCCTTGATTGGGATTGGAGAGGTTATTTATCAGCTGTTCTAGTCTCTTCGTATTTCTTGATTTTTGAAAAGCCCTTTTTACTTTATTGACGGCTTGCTTCAATTCTTGAACATCAATTGGCTTGAGCAAATAATCTAGGGCATGAAATTTTATGGCCTTCAAGGCATAATGATCAAATCCTGTTACAAAGATGACTTCAAAATTTTGCACCGGCAATTCTCTTAACAGATCAAATCCTGAACCATGTGGCATTTCTATATCTAAAAAGATCAGTTCAGGACGCAATTCTTCTATTAGTTTTTTTCCTTCTGACTTTGATTGTGCAATCCCCACTATAGAAATTTCTGGGCAATATTGCTTTAATGCTGCGGACAGTACGTTACGTCCTCCCAACTCATCATCCACTATAATGGCTCTAATATTGATCATTTCTAATTTAGTTTGTAGTCTTCGGGAAGCGGTAGCTGGATCACCACTTTAGTTCCCGATGCCTCGTTATTTTTATTCACTAAGTCGACTATCTCGATATTGATGTCCAAATTTTCAAGATAGCTTAGCATGGCACGTCTTTCTTCGACGATTTGCATTCCTCTTGATTTGTATATGGTTGGACTTTCCTGATGCAAAGCCTTGGATTTTATTCTACCTATTCCATTATCTTGAATAATACAAACCAGTAATCTATCTTTTGTTGAAAATGAAATGGTCAAAATTCCTCTTGTTTTATTATACGCCAATCCGTGATTGATAGCATTTTCCACAAAGGGTTGAAGTACTATAGAGGGTATTTCCATTTCCAGTGGCACAATACCTTTTTCCACCTTTAATTCAAAATCGAATTTATCGCGAAAGCGCAATTGCTCTAGTTCCACATAGAGATTCAGCAGTTGAAGCTCATCTGAAAGCGAAATAAATCTTTTTCGAGAAGACTCGAGAAAGAGCCTCATCAATCTTGAAAATTTTGCTAAATATTGACTAGCAGAAAATGGATCCTTTTGAAAAATGTAATCTTGAATCGCGTTTAATGCGTTAAACACGAAATGTGGATTCATTTGAGCCTGTAAGGCTTTTAACTCGGATTGTGCAATTTGTTGATGGATCAAATTTTGGGCCTTTAAACGCTTTTTGATTACAATAGTTCTCCAATGTAAAAAGGCGATTATCATCAGAATAGTTGAAAGAAATATTAAGAAATAAAACCAATCAGTATTCCAAAAAGGAGGAGTAATAATAAATTGGATTGATTGTTGGTTTGCGATCATTTCATCAATGTCCTCTGCCTTCAAATGAAAGGTATAGTCACCGGGAGGCAACGTTGTGTATTCTTTAAACCGGTTACTAGTCTTGACCCATTGGTCATCTATTCCATCCATTTTATAGTGGTAAACAATTTCTTTATTGCTTTTATAGGATAAACAGATGAATTCTATTTTGATATTTTTCTTTTTGTGATTAAATTCGTACTCTTTTTTAATGGGCTGGGATATATTGTTTATGATAATTTTATCGAAGTATAGAATTGGTTTCTCGAAAAAAGCTTCAAATTTTTCTTTATCTAGTATGGTTACTCCTTGAGTAGTAGCAACATAAATTTGTTTTTCATCAGTTGCGATATCAGTGACCTCATTTGAAGGCAATCCATGAGCAGTGGATATTCTTTTGCGCTTATATTTAAAAGGATAGTAGTTTTCAATAGTCAGACATTCCATTCCTTTATTTGTACCGATAAATATTCTATTCTCATCGGTTATATGGATTTTATTGACAATGATATTTTCAATTTCAGGAATGTTTACAACAAAGCTGTCCTTAAAACAAATTACACCATAACCATCCGTTGCAATCCAAATATGATTGGAATTGTCCACGGCCATGTCATTAATACCTTTGCTGAAATAGGTATTTTTCAAACGATAATTGAACATTTCTCCCTCTTCAAATAACTCCAATCCATCCTTGTGGCCAATCCAAGTTTTACCACTGGAGTCTTTTACTACCGCATAGCTTCTTTTGTTTGTAATTATTTTCTTTTGATGATTTGCATCAATCGATATGATTCCCGAGGAATAAGCGACTTGAATCCCACCATCGTTAGAGGCATTTATATTTTTAACCGCAGACAATTCCGCCATTTTCTTATTCAACTTTTCCATTCTGAGATTGGGAATAGTGGATGGGCTATTATACTTGGAGGCCATTAGAAATTGGGACATTTCCTCAGCTTCAATTAACGCTAGCATCCTTCGTCCGCCAACGTAAAGTATTTCATCCTTAGCGAGAATTCCTCTAATTTTGCTTCCCCCTATTCCGGGAATTGAATACCCTTTAATGTTAGCATTTTGATAGGAATATAGTTCTCCCTTGTCGTTACCGACCCACAACGTTTCATTGGATTTATGAATAGAAGAAATGCTATTGAGTTCTTGAACACCAAATTCTATTGTTTTACTGAAGTAGGTGGCCGCACTTAAGAAAAAAAGTCCGTGTCTTGTACTAATCCATAGATTATTACTTGAATCAAAATTTAGATTATTTACTTTGAACTCATTTAGAAATTCGAAGCCAGTCTGTTTGACCATTTTGTCATTGTAAATCTCTATGGAATTATCAAAACGCAAATAGAAAAGACTATCATTAATTTTTCTAGAGCCTTTGATGCCGCTTGTTTTATTTAAATCTGCTTTGACGTCAATTGTACTTAAATTTCCATTTTCAACAATGGTTAATTTATCGGACTCCACATAGAAAAGTTTTTTTGTTCTGAATTCGAAAATGCCGAACGGTGCTCGAGAAGAAGCTCCGATTTTTACCTTTTCCTTAAAATAGGAATCACTGGTCGAGTAACTATTTCCGTTATAATAAATGTAGCTGTCTTCGATGGGTTTAGGAACAGGAATCCCAATTTCTCGGGCCTTTGAAGACAACAAAAAATAGCTTCCATGTCTGGCCAAATAACCATTATTGATGTCAACAGTGCGTCCATCTTTATGATGGATATATAGCCTA
>CALGJW010000518.1 GCA_937930025.1 uncultured Saprospiraceae bacterium
CCATTTGAAGCAGGTGCAACTGTTTTAGCGATGGTGGCTACAGCCTGTCCATTGGTGCCATTTGAAATAGCTGGAGTGCTGGTTACCTTAGTAGCACCATTACCGTTAGAAGAAGTCGCTGTAGTTTGGGTATTCAACTTATTAGAAACCACTGGAGTTTGAACTACTTGAACTCCATTTCCATTTCCACCACTCATATGTTGGGACAACATATTCAACAACTGTTGAGATTGTTGGCTTTGATCATTCATGTATCTTTCAAAGATCGCTAATGATTTTGTTTGATTGGTTTTGAATGAATCTAGGGTGCTTTGTATTAATTGAAATATTTCCTTATTCATGATATCTTCTTCATTTTCTATTTGAGTAAAGTTTGAGTTTGAAGCGGGTACTTCTACTATTTTTTCGACGGTTACAATTTTTTCGACAATTTTCTCTACGACATTCGTCCCTCCACCAGTTATTTTAAAGCCGTCATTCATCAAGTCCTGATGTGCTTTTTGCGTGGGTGCAGAAACGAAATTATTTCCACTTAATGCTACCGTTAATTTTGACTTTGGAGGAAGCGCTGCAATTTCTTTTTTGTATGGATCTATATTTGAAATTGGCAATCCAAGTACTTGCATTTGAACAGCTGCTTGACGGAAAAGTAAATCACTGTCTTTTTTAGCTCTTGCATTTATAGCAATGGTGTAATGCTCTTTTCCTTCTAAAATATTATTGACTAAATTGGACAGAATTCCTTTAGGTCCGAATTCAACGAAAATTCGTCCGCCGGCATCGTATATATTTTCAATCTGATTTTTAAATAAAACCGGATTTAGAATTTGATTTTTTAGAATTAATTTGATGTCATTGATGCGTCTTGGAAATGCTTTTCCAGTAGTGTTTGAATACACTGGAATTTTTGCAGACTTAAATTTTTGTGCATCTACAAAGATTGAAAATGGCACCTGTGCATGTTTGACAAACTCTGTATGAAAGGCAGCTGCAACTGGCAATGGAACTACAGAAAAACCTTTTGCTTTTAATTGCGTTTCTGCGGATTGAATCGCAGGAGTACTTCCACCTAGTACTACTTGCTTATTGGAATTCACATTTGCAATCTGAACTCCTGGAATACTTTGGATAGCAGCTGCCACCTCTTGTTCAGGTGCTTTCACCGCCAACATGGTTCCAGTATCTTTGTTTGGATTATCAATGGCCATGGCTTCCCCACGGGTTTTTGCCAATTTCAAAAAGGTAGTATCGTCATAAACTCCTGCTGCCCATAAGGCAGTCAATTCTCCAAAGCTATGTCCTGCAGTAAACTGAGGAACGAAGCCTGCTTGTTGCAATGTTTTATATTGACCCATGCTCAATGCACCAATGGCTGGTTGAGCATTTTGTGTTTTAGTTAACTCTATTTGTTGTTCACTTCTTTCCTCCTTGTTAAAGACCGGAATAGGAAATATTTTTTTAGACAATGGAATATCGTCTTCCGCTTTGTATAAACCATCTACTTGTTCGAAGGTTTGGGCTACAGCAGGAAAAGCATTTGCCATTTCTTTTCCCATTCCTATATACTGTGAACCTTGTCCAGCAAATAAAGCTACCACTTCATTGGTCGCCATATCTAATCCACTTGGTCTGTAATAGATACCCTTGAGATGATCCCAAGCACTTGTAGAAAAACCTTGAGCGTTTGCAGCAGTTAACAGCTCTATGCATTCTTCTTTTGAAGTAGTGACAAAGCCAAGGCGTGCGTTTTGCTGCGCTAACTGAATATTTTTACTTTCTGTCACCAATGATTTGAAAGCAGTTTCACTTTCTGTTCCATTGAGTTGATTCAATAAATCCTTCGTGACATGCTGCAATTCCATTGGATTCGTAGCTTGTAGCAAGATCGTTTTATATGGTTCGTGCAATCGATAATCTGTGGTTCTTTTCCCCAGATATTCTTCCATGGTGATGTGCACATTTATTCCACCAAATCCAAAAGCCGAAACTCCTGAACGTCGTGGATGTCCATTGCGCAACCATGGGCGCGTTTCAGTATTGATATAAATAGGGGAATCTTCTATATCGAATTTTGAGTTGGGTTGTTCTACATTGATCGTTGGTGGCAATACCTTATGATGCAAAGCCAAAACTGCTTTGATAATTCCTGCAGCACCTGCGGCAGATTTTGTATGTCCAATTTGAGACTTAACAGAACCCAATGCAATGTGTTGTTTTTTAGGATTGTCAGCTCCGAAGACCATTTGCATGGAGGTAAATTCGGTTGGATCTCCCGCTCCTGTTCCTGTTCCATGTGCTTCAAGTAAACCTACGGTTGCTGGTTTGTAGCCTGCATCCTCGTATGCCCGATTCATAGCCAAAGCTTGTCCAGAAGGACGAGGTGCGTATACGGACTTAAAACGTCCATCACTGGAAGTTCCTACTCCTTTGATGACAGAATAGATTCGATCTCCATCTCGTTCGGCATCCTCCAATCTTTTCAATACTAACATTCCTATTCCTTCCCCGATCAACATCCCGTCGGCCTTATCACTAAATGGACTGATGTTACCCGACTTGGAAAAAGCAGGTGTCTTACTAAAAGACATATACATGAATGGAGAGTTGTCCGTGTCTACTCCACCCGTCAACATCATATCGCATCGACCTTCGATTAATTCACTTAGGGACATTTTGATGGCACTTAAAGAAGCTGCACAAGCTGCATCTACTACGCTATTAATTCCGCCTAAGTCAAAACGATTAGTGATACGTCCAGAAATTACGTTGCCTAAAAGGCCGGGAAAGGAATTTTCATTCCAACCCACATAGGCGCTTTTCATTTTCTCAACAATCTTCGGGATATCAGCTTCTGCTACTCCACTTGCGCGCAAAGCTCTTTCCCAAATTGGATATTGTAAGCGAGCGATCAATGGAGTGATTAACTTTTGTCCACCACCTACTCCGAGTAACACGCCTGTTTTTTCTTTTAGTTCTTTTGTAAACTTTTCGGAAGTTCTTCCATATCCTGCATCCTCAAATGCATCTCTCGCCGCTACTAGTCCGAGCAACTGAGACGCATCAGTGACTTCTAAAATATTGGGAGGTAATCCAAATTCCATTGGATTAAAATCTATCTCCGGTAAAAACCCACCTCTTTTACAATAGGTCTTATCCGGTGCCATCATGTCCTCATCAAAGTAGTCGTCAATAAGCCAACGGTTAGCTGGAACATCTTTGATACTATCTCTGGACTGAATGATATTTGTCCAATATTCTTCAATATTCTTAGCATCGGCAAACATCGCTGAGAGTCCTATTACTGCTATCGGAGTTTTCTTCAAAGAAGAATTAATATTCATATTATTTCTGTTTGCCTAAGACTATTCGTGAGTAGTCTTTGGGTTTAAATTGTACAAGGAACGAAGCAATCATATTTGAACTGCAAAAAGTTCTTTTTGGATATCAACCAATTCAATTCCTTTAGCTGTGCAAAGTCCTCTTAAGTAAGGAACCATAATTCCAAATGTCAATCGCTCTTTGCTGAATTCAGCTACTGGAAAAAGTTCATTGTCTTTTAACAACTTCAATAATTTCAAGACCGTTTTTCCAACCACTTCGACATCTAGGTCTTCTTCAAATATGCCATCCCTGATGCCCTCACTTGCTAAATAAATTAATTGCTCATGCGCATAGTTGCCGTTTCGTTTATAGGATTCGTTGAGCAATCCAGGATAATAATGAATGATATCACTGAAAAAATTAGGATTAACTTGATGTGAGCGGCGAACAATTTTTTGATGCAGATGCCCCATGGCTTCTATCACATTGTCCGCTGATCTAATCACTTCCTCATTTTCCGCTTGAACTTTCGCATTGTACACATCCAGGCAAGCTTCTAACAGAGAAACTTTATCTTCAAAATGGCTATAAATTGTTCGCTTAGAGGTTCTTAACTCCTTTACAATACGATCGATTGTAATGGTTTTCACTCCGTATTGCATGAACAATGCTGTAGCCTTATCGATGATAAGTTCTTTAGTAATCATGCCTAAATTATAGAATTTAACACTTTTGGTAATTTTTCCGTTCCTTTAGTACCACGCAAAGAAAGCAAGATCCTTTCAATATCCAACCACATTTGTGGTATTTATTACTAAAAACTTACTTTGCTCACACAAACCAATAGAATACATGGCTATTACCATTTATAGCGCTAGCACGAAGTCATTGATTCAGGGAAAACAGCTTCAAGCATTGCTTGAACCTCTACCGGCTTCGCTACACTCAAAGGCGCTTCGCTATAAATCTGAATTGAGTGCCTATAACTATGTGGTTGGTCGGCTTTTATTAAAACATGGACTTGAAAAATATGGATTAGACCATGATCTAAATCAAATTGAGTTTGAAAAAAATGGGAAACCCTATTTACCGGAGATTCATTTTAATATTTCACATTCCGATCATCGAGTGATTTGTGCTTTTTCTAAAGAAGGACCTATAGGTGTGGATTTGGAAAAAATTAATCCAATAGACTTTGGAAATTTTACAGCGATGTTTTCAGCTCAAGAGTGGGATGCAATAAAAGGAGCAACTGATCCGCTGAAGACTTTTTATTGGTTTTGGACGCGTAAGGAAAGTATCATCAAAGTGCTTGGGCGGAATTTAGATTACTTGCATGAAATCGAGTTAGATGTTTCCTTAGATTATTATACTGTTAAAGGAAAGCGATATTTTTTAAATGATGTAATAGTTGATAGAGAGTATATAGGAGCTATAAGTTCTGATAAAGAGATTGTTGAAATGGAGCTTCAAGAAATTAAATTTTGAACGAGAATTTTAAATTATAATTCCGGGTTCTCGATTTATTAATATGAATACAGAGCACTATAAGTAATGATCATGTCCGATTGCCTAATGCACAAGATTAGGCACAAAACCGTTCAGATTCCTGAATCGACGGCTGAAATTTGCCCTAGAAAATCCAGCATACTTGATACAAGGCATGGCAAAATCGAAATCAATTCAGTTTTAGTATTCAGATGGCTATGTATCCCACCTAAAGATCGTAAAGGGCAATTTACTATGATTAACTTTCCAATATGCTTAATGCATCCATTAAAATGGGTCCTCAAGAAACCTTTAATCTGTACTTTTTTTCGATTCTTTCCGTCTAAATATCATTGATTGTCAAAAATCAGATTTTAATGAATTTTGCCTTTTTCTTTAAAAAAATTGATAAATAGTCCTACTTCGTGGAAAATCTACACTTTTACCTAGAAATTCATTTAATTTATTTTCCCGATTATATGTCACAGAATATCGCCTTCTGTTTCTAATAAAGATTCTAGTTCACTAAATTCCTTTGTTTTAGATAGTAGATTTCCTGCTAACATCTGTTAGTTGATTTTATTTTCTGAACTGCTAATGGCAGCATATTTGATTTAGGAATATCCACTTTGAGTATTAACTTTTAAAAGGTTTTTTCAAAACTATCGGTTGATTTTGAATGTATCCCACCCTTTGACATTCAGATATTTTATCTCGCTATTTTAAAAGGCATTTACAGGTTCCAAACTATAAAAGTGATTTTATGCATTTCTAAAATATTTTCAATTAGAAAGGCATTTTTTAACAAACAAATAATTACACAAAATTTAAATTTCTCACCTATGTTTTTTAGAAGCAATGGAAAAAAAGTAAGAATTCGTTCTTGGAGTAGACTGTTTTCTCTCTCGCTATTAATACTGTTAAGTCTTCAAATTGGTTACAGCCAAGTTAATACTTTGGATGATCCAGAAAATCAAGGATTCATTAGTAGTTATGTCTGTGAATCTAAGTCTGCAACCGATGCAACTATCAAATTTGATGATGGTGTTTTAGGTTTAAGTGATATTTCTATCAAAGGAGATAAACAACTCAGTAACTACTTTATTGACAAATCTATCCCAGACGCTGATCACTTAATCAAGCATTTGGATAATTCAAATGCATTCCAGCTTTTTTCACATGGTAATCCTGGAGAATTATTACTTGAAGGACAATGGAAGAACCCTAGCCAAATCGTCAATTGGTTAAAAACAAAAGGTTTCCTAAATAACAAAGAGCATTTAAATATCTACGGATGCAACTTCGCTCAAGGCGAAAAAGGAAAAGCAGCTGTCTCTTACTTAGAGACGGCTATAGGTATTTCTATTGCTGCATCTGATGACCTCACCGGTAAAGACGGCGATTGGGTATTGGAAGTGGGGCAACCATTCCAAAGTCTAAAAATAAATTCCTATAACCATAACTTAGCCTTATCTTCTTTATGGGATAAACTAAAGAATTGGACTGCATCTTTATTTGAATCAAATCAAGAAGCGGCAACACTTGAAGCGATGTCTATGGTTATGACCTGCGGAGGAACAGTAGGTGGCACCGAAGCTGGTGACGACTTTGATGGAGACGGTGTTTGTAATGATGTTGACCTAGATGATGATAATGACGGAATCTTAGATATTGTAGAAGGATATAACGGTTGCGAATATACCACAACTGCTAACGGTTTTGATATGCTCATTATGGATGCTGCTTATCATGCCACTTTAATTAAAACCGCAGATGATTGGATAATTGCAGGGCAAGGGTTAAATGGTACTGGAGGAGATCAGCTTGAATTTGATTATATGTCAAATATTTATACCTATCCTTCTGGAGTAAATCCAATTAAGGTAACCATGGGTGGTGCTGGAACAGTTGTGGTACTCATGTCGAATGGCGAGTTTTATACTGCTGGTCGAGTAACTGATACCAATATAGGAACAGTCTTGGCTACGGCTTCACGACCTTCTGGAGCATCTTGGGGAATATCCACCTTGACATTACCAACGGGTGTAAGTGTTGGGGATGTAAAGTTTATGAGAGCATCGGGTAACATGCTTATGATAGTAACTTTGTCTGGTGAAGCCCATGTTGTTGGTGCGAAAGTCAATACCGAATTGGACGGTTCCTTTAGTACAACTTCTTTTAACCAGATTAATATGCCTTCAGGAATCACGATTCAAGATGCACATATTGCACAAAGCTCAATGTTAATTCTTGGTTCTGATAATAATTTTTATCGCTATGGAGCAGAAACATTTGATGGTGATGGAACAGGTGTATCTTCAATTACTGGTACTGCGGATTTAATGACGCAGCCTTCATTGGGAGGTAGCTTAGTACAGTTTGAAGTTGGAAATCATGGA
>CALGJW010000519.1 GCA_937930025.1 uncultured Saprospiraceae bacterium
GCCGACACCGATTGCAATTGAGTTGAAGTGTATTGCGTATTTAGGAAAATAAATCAATTTTCCTCCCGCTTAGTGATTGATGATGGATTGTTTATATGGTTTCGAAGCAATTTGGCTTTGTCCATCCATTTGCCCGAACCATGGCGTTCCGAATTCGTGTAAATTCGTAATTGCGTAGCAATTCTTCGTGAAAATAATTGCGTTTACATACGCGTCGGATTCGTGAAAATTTGTGCAATTCGTGGCTACTTACTTACATTATTTCGCCATTGCGTCTTAGGCATTAAACTAAATTGACTTTCGAAATTCTTGTACATTCGAGATTATCCAGCGATTAGCACCAAGTACCCAGCACCTCTTCTACATTGTTCAAAACCTCGTTTCCAAGTAATGCGGTAGCATAGCCCTCCAAGTAGGCCAATCATGCGCCATATCTGGACCCCAAACATCTAGTTCATGAGGAATTTCTTTAGCAGATAATAATTTGGAGAAAGCTTTTGTCGCCTCTGGTGTTTCGTAATTACCCGAGCCAGTTAAAATGTGAATATTTTTCTTTTGCTTTAGCATCGGAAGGAAATGATCATCATTTAGGTTGGGAAGATATTGCATCGGGGAATTGAAATACACATCTTCATCATGATACCCTTTGGTATATGTTGACAAATCATAATTTCCGCTCATTGCGATAAGTCCATCAATCAAGTCTGGTCTTTTGAAAAATAAATTTGCCGAGTGTAATGCACCCAAACTGGCACCTGAAATAGTTATAGGAGTTTCCTGAGAAGTGTGCGTTTTTATATATGGAATGACCTCGTGGTATATGTACTCATTGAATTGATTGTGACGAATAGATTTATGTTTAGGATCCATTCGGTTATTTAACCAACTTTCTGAGTTAATACTGTTAACTGAAAAGACTTTGAACTTTCCAGCGTCAATCATTGGTTTGATAGCATCTATAAGCTGGAATCGTTCGTATTCTAAATAATCGGCTGCGGCTGTTGGTAGCAATAATAACGCTTGACCAAAATGACCATAGGTTACAATTTCCATGTGCTTATTAAGCGAAGGGCTATGCCAGCCATCTAATTTTTTCTCCATACCGCAAAGGTAAAGCAGATATTTATATTTGGTTGGTTTATTTTAATTTAGAATAACAAATTCAGTTCGTCTATTCAGTTGGCGACCATCAGGAGAGTCGTTTGAATCTATAGGAGCAGTTTCACCGAATCCCTTGAAGGCCAGCCTTGTTTTTTCTATACCATGACCAATCAAGTAATCATAAACAGCATGAGCTCTATTCTCCGAAAGAATTTGATTGGCTTGGTCAGATCCTACATTGTCAGTATGCCCATAGATTTCTATTGCCATGGATGGATTTTCTAAAAGTAATTGTTTCAATTTTTCCAGCTCTGTAAAAGACTCTGATCGCAACGTTGCAGAACCTGTATCAAAGAAAACATTCTTTAAAATGATAGGTTCAGATTTTACGACTTTGGGTGTACTTACAGAAGCTGCTGCAGCTGGTGGAATTTTCCGCAGCGCTATATCAAGGAAATAAGGTTTACCCGCATTGTTGTTGGATAGTCCAAAGTTTTCTGAATGAAAAAGATACTTTTCTTTGTTGACATTCAGGGCATAGTTATTTCCTAACGGGAGGCAAACTAAAAAGTCGCCATCTTCATCTGTTGTAGAAGCGGAATGAATATTTCCAGTTGAAAGGTTTACAAATTCAACTTTTGCGATTAGCGGATTTTTAGTTTTGGCATCTATGACTCTAGCACGAACATAAGTCACAGGTTTTGGTCTTGCGGCTTCATACAATTCAAAGGAATAAATATCGGTATCGGCTTTCGATTTACCGTCATCAAAGGCAGAGTCCTCGATGTTTGCATTTTCTCGATCAGAAGCAAAGTAAGCGGTCTTACCATTTAGACTAATGACCAAAGCTCCTTCACTCGCAGGCGAGTTAATTGGGAATCCTAAATTGGTCGGCACACTCCAAACTCCCTGCTCATTCATTCGAGAATAAAATAAATCGTGATTTCCCATTCCTGGCCAACCATCGGACATAAAGTACAAGGTTTGTCCATCTGGATGAATGAACGGCGACTGATCAGAATTAGGTGTATTGATATTATCGCCAGCATTCTTTGGTGTATTCCAACTGCCATCCTCTTTACGCTTTGCATACCAAATATCTTGCTCTCCTTCAGAACCACCACGGTCACTTGCAAAAAATAAGGTTTTCCCATCGGCAGATATACTTGGCTGCGAATCCCACCCACGGGAATTTATTGGCGCACCGATATTTTTAGGCTTTGTCCATCTTCTATTTTTTACTTCTGAAAAATAAAGGTCGCAACTTCCTAATCCATCTGGCCGATTGCAAGCGGTAAAAACCAAAAATTTACCATCCGCAGAAATACTTTGCGCACCTTCATTTGCCGGGGTGTTAATGTCGTCCATAGATCTTGCTAGTCTCCATCCATCTTCCGATTTTTTACAAATAAAAAAATCTTCTTGACCATTTACTTTTCTGGTGAACACCATGGTTTGTTCATCGGCAGTAAGAGATGGAAGATATTCTGCAAAATCTGTATTAATATTATCCGACAATTTGATTGGATTGAAAGGAACTTTATTTTCAATAGCACGATCCACAAAAGCGCAATCTAAAGCATATTTTTTTGCACGAGCTAAAAGGATGTTATTCTTAATTTCGATGTCTTGATAGTTATTAAACTGTTCAATAGCCCCGAGATAATTTTTAAGAATCATTTTTGTTTTTCCAAGCATATATACCACCTTGGTCTTATACTTTGGATCAAGCGCTATGACTCGTTCAAATCCTTTCTCCGCATTTTTAAAATCTTTTAAATCGTAATAGGCTGCAGCTCTTTGAATTTCAGCATCAATAAAATTATCCGTAGACCTTAACGCTTTGCTGAATTCCTTTACAGCGTCCAAATTTTTTCCATTTCTATAAGCTGCCATTCCTTTATCGAATGCCTTTTTCGTACCTCCAGAAATTTCTTTCTTGGTAACATAATTTTGGCCCGAGCAATCCACTATTGCAAAAAGAACCAAGGCCAAAGCAGTCATAATTATTCTTACCATAAACGGGGTTGGTATTGAATTAAAAGAAAATTTGGTTCGTTGAAGTCAAAATTAGAAATGCGATTATCGTTCCGCAAATCGTCTCCATATTATAAGACGCAATTCAAGAACGGAAAGTTGGCAGTAAAAATTTGATAATCCATGTTGAGTTAATCTTCTGAGGGGGCCTCAGGGCTCGATTCTGGGGAAGATTCCGTAGAAATTTGGGTGGATTCTTCCGCAGGTTTCTGTTCTTCCGCCTTAAAAAACGCTCGATGAAATAGCAAAAGGTTAAAAACCCCAGTTGTAATTGCACTATCTGCCAGGTTGAAAACGGGTCGAAAAAACAAGAAAGGCCTTCCACCTATCCTCGGGATCCAATCAGGGTAATGCCCGCTAAACATGGGGAAATAAAACATATCCACCACTTTACCATATAAAAATGGAGCATACCCGCCATCTGGAGGGAACATCATAGCAATTCCTCCATGAACTTTGGATGCGCTAAAGATCAATCCATAAAAGGCACTATCGATAATATTTCCAAGGGCTCCAGCTAAGATTAATGCAAAACTTATTAGCAATCCCATTGGAGCTTTTGCCTTGATGAGTGTGGAAATCAAATAGATCAAAAAGCCCACCGCCCCTATGCGAAAGACACTCAATATCAACTTGCCGTATTCTCCTCCAATTTTCCAACCGAAAGCCATACCAGGATTTTCCACGAAATGCAATAGTGCCCAATCCTGACCTAGTAGTTTTATTTCATCACCGATATTCATATTGGTTTTGATCCAGATCTTCAACCATTGATCTAATATCAAGACGATAAATACTATAATGGCAACTTTGGTAGATTTCTTCACTCCAATATTTTTTGTACGTGCGGCAAAGGTGCTAAGATATACCCTAAATTAAAAATTGTGATTCTTCAGCATTAAGGAACAATCACAATTTAAACTGCTTGAAGCAAGATTCTATTTTCGGCTGACCCTACTTTGTTTTGCAGCAATGCTTAAAGTAGCATGTGGTACCGCCTTTAATCTTTCCTTAGAAATCAACTTTCCAGTTTCTCTACACACACCATAAACCTTATTCATTACTCGAATTTTAGCATTTTCGAGATGAGAAATATGCTTTTTGAGGCGACCGGCCATTTGTGTAATCCGCTCAGATTCAGCGGTACTAATTCCATCATCTAGGCCTTTTACTTTGGTATCACCATTATCGGCCATAGCAGACAATTGCTTCATATAGAAGTCCAATTGATGCTTTGATTCTTTGAGTTTATCAGAGATGATAGTGTCAAATTCCTTCAATTCACTATCGCTATATCTCGTTTTTGCGGTATCGTTATTCATAACCTCTTGGCACTTTAAGGATTATAAAAAAATCATAATTAGTCCAATTACCTCGTATAAAGGCATTTCTAGCTAAAAAATGGCGCAAAGATAGGGCTTTTCTAACCTTTTTTAAAGGGAACTCAGACAGCAGCATGTTAATTAAATCATAGTTTTTGCAACTAGATGGGCATTTTTTATGTATATAAATTATTATAATATTAAAAAAGCTTATACCATGAAAAGCTCCCTACTAAACCTAGTATTACTACTATTGGCACAAATCTCTCTAGCTAATAGCACTCCACCACCCTATATTGAGGCATTTAAAGATTTAGCCATTCAAGAAATGGAACGAACTGGAATACCAGCATCCATTACCCTTGCTCAAGGCATTATTGAATCTGCTTGGGGAAAAGGGGTTCTAGCAAGATCCTCCAATAATCACTTTGGGATAAAGTGTAAAAAAGAGTGGTCTGGCGATTCCTATCGTTTAGAAGATGATGATTATAACACAGAGGGTGTGTTGATAAAAAGTTGTTTTCGTGCTTATGAAGATGCCAATGCCTCCTATATCGACCATTCTGATTTTTTAAAAAATAGACCTCGGTACGCTCATCTTTTCGAATTAGATCCAACGGATTATGTTTCCTGGGCCCATGGTCTTCAAACTGCTGGATATGCAACTGACACTGCTTATGCAGAAAAATTAATCAATAAGATTGAGATGTACGAATTGTATCAGTATGATATGAAAGTAGCTAATCCCATTGTACTTGAGGAAAACATTGAAGAAGAAATTCTTGAAGCGCCGAGTTTTTCTATTTCTGATGAGCCTGAAGTTAAAAGCTTTGTACCTTCTGATGTAATTGAACAACCAGCCTCTTTGCCAGTTGATCAACCTTTAGAAACAAATTCAACTGTGATTGAAACGCCTATTTTAGAATTAGGGAAAAACAAGGTGGCCGCACCTAATGAGATCAAGCCGAGGATGACTTTGCATGCAGGGTTTGGGGAAATCTAATGACCAATGAGTTCAGTTACTTTCAGCGCAATTGTCTTTAACGCAATTGCCCTTCGGGCGCAATGTCGAATAACGTGTTTTCCAATGATTCAATTGACTATTTGGAAACATACGCAATACGCGCTCCCAACATTCCCATCGGAATATAGGCAACAATCAGATCCAAAAGGATAAACCACAAGGGACCTCCAACCATGATGACCATGGATATACCACCAAATAGGAAAAAAGCTCCTACGATCATTCCCAACGTAAGCTGTTGAATTCCTGCGATCTTTGTAGCTAAATAGGCTCCAAGAAAAGTTCCAATGGCGTGAGCAAGAAATGGAATCATTAAATTGCCGACAGAGTAAAGATGAATATTTGCCTTGATGCTTTCAACATCATTTGGGTCAACTCCTTCAGGCAATGGGAATAGCGGGCTTCCATATTTGATGATTAAACCATTAGCTATTCCGCCAAAAATAATTCCAGCGATTACTGCAAGTGAATTTCTTAAAGGTGGACTCAGATTTTCCAACATAACATGTTTATTTAGTTAGACATCGAAGACAATAAGTTCAAACCGCCTTTGCCGACCCGCAGGTTGTTTGCAGCGCAATTGTCTTTAACGTAAAGTCGAATAACTTAAATATCGTAGAATGGCCGCTAATGATCTTTCATTAATTTATTTGATCACAATAAATTCGAATTTTTAATTCGTAATTCGACACTCGACATTCCTCTACCGAACATTCGACATTGCGCCGCAGGCTTTGAACTACATTGCGCCCGCAGGGCAATTGTACTTATTGAAGATCAACCGTCTCCCTCAATTTTCTCATCCACCAACGTCGCTTTATTTCTCAATGGATTTGAGAACATTTCGTCATAGTTAACACGATTGTTTACGATATCAATTGCTGTAAATAATGCTTGTCTGAAACTCGATGGATCTGCAATGTTTTTTCCGGCTATATCAAAAGCAGTTCCATGATCAGGACTTGTTCTAACGAACGGCAAGCCTGCTGTATAGTTAACACCAGAACCGAAGGATAGTAACTTAAAAGGAATTAATCCTTGATCATGATACATAGCAAGAACTGCATCCACTTTGCGATATTGACCTGAGCCAAAAAAGCCATCTGCTGGAAATGGTCCCATGACCATTTTACCTTTTTTCTTTTCACTTATAATTGCCGGGCGAATAATCTCTTCCTCTTCATTTCCAATCACCCCTTCATCGCCAGCGTGCGGATTTAATCCTAAAACAGCGATGACAGGTTTTTCTACTCCGAAATCACGACGCAATACTTGGTCCATAATTTCGATTTTTTTCTGAATTAATTCCTGGGTGATGGCCCCACGAACTTCGGAAAGTGGAAGATGATTAGTAACCAATCCCACTTTAATATCTTGATGTACCATAAACATCAGACTTTCCTTCACGCCAGATTCTTTGGCGAAATATTCGGTATGACCAGGATATTCAAATCCAGCCATTTGCATCGCCTTTTTATGAATTGGTGCGGTTACCACTCCATCGATATATTTTTGGTTCAGATCATGCATCGCCTGCGCTAATGAAATTTTAGCGCATCGACCTCCTTCCTCTGTAACTTTCCCAAGAGAAATTTGAACTCCGTCTTCCCAGCAATTGTATAAATTAATACGATCCCATTTTAAGCGTTCAGAAGAACTGATCTTAAAATAGTTGAGATCTATATTTCCGATAATATTCTTGAAGTAGGAAGTAACCTTCGAAGAACCGTAAATAACTGGTGTGCATATATTCGTGATATGGGGATGATCGAGTGCTTTTATAATCACTTCCATACCGATTCCATTGATATCTCCTACTGTAATTCCTATTCGTGGTTTTTGCATATTATATTGTTGTTCCTGTCAATTAGGCCTTATCTAGCTGCATTACTTTTGGATCACCTATCTTTGTGGCCAGCTTCAGGAATGATCTTCAAACTTGTTTTGCTGGTAAAGATAATCAAATGCCAGTATTGCCGACCATTCCATAGGTTCAACTTTTTAAGGCAATTTATGGCTAAACCAATCCGAGCAAAGAAATCATTTGGGCAACATTTCCTTCATCGCACTGATATTGCTGAAAAAATTGCCTATAGCCTAAACCGAGAGAAGGACTATGGTCATGTTTTGGAAATTGGTCCTGGACAGGGCATGCTCACTCAATTTTTGACAGATCGAGCATTTACTTTACATGCCATCGAAGCAGATCGGGATATGATTCCCATTTTGGCGGAAAAATTTCCGGATTTGAAAGATCGAATCATTCAAGGAGATTTTCTTAAACTTCACTTAGGCGAGCAATTCAAAGAGGAGCAGATCGCCATTATTGGTAATTTCCCATATAATATCAGCAGTCAGATACTTATTCGCATGGTCGATAGCCGATGGCTTATTCCTGAGCTCGTAGGTATGTTCCAAAAGGAGGTGGCTGAGCGGGTAGTAGCACCTCCAGGCTCAAGAACTTATGGAGTAATCTCAGTGCTTTGTCAAGCATTCTATGATGCTGAATATCTATTCACCGTTGATAGAAGTGCTTTTGATCCTCCGCCAAAAGTTCAATCCGCGATTATCAGAATGACAAGAAAGGAAAATTATGAGTTGGGATGCGATCCAAAGTTATTTCGAAAAGTAGTAAAACAAGCTTTTTCTCAAAGACGAAAAATGCTTCGCAATACAATGAAAGCTATGTTAGTTGATAGCCCTTTATTGGAAGAGGAGTTTTTTACGTTGAGGCCAGAGCGATTATCAGTAGAAGACTTTGTGAAGTTGACTAAGTGGGTGGCTGCCATGTAAAACTTGTTGGAACTTTGTATTGATTACATTTGTTCTCTCGAGGGTACTATCGGTAATTGCCTCTTGATTCGAAAATGAAAAAATTTTGTTTTAGACGAAGCCCAACGAAGTTACCTTTTGAACTAAAAAATTTGAACGACTATGTCATTAGAAGTAAAAATCACAGAAGATTTAAAAACGGCGATGAAAGCCAAAGATCAAGCTGCATTGAGAACCATTCGCGCTGTAAAGACTGCCTTGCAGATTCAAAAAACTGATGGGTCGGGTACGGTCATGGATGAAGGATTAGAAATCAAATTGATTCAGAAATTAATCAAATCAAGAAAGGATTCTTTAGAAATTTATGAAAAGCAAGAACGCGATGATTTAGCGGCAACTGAAAAAGAAGAAATTGCTATTCTAGAAAAATATCTACCTGCCCAACTTTCTATTGAAGAATTGAAGCCGATCATTCAAGAAATCATTTCTAAAACTGGCGCTAGTTCCATGAAGGATATGGGAAAAGTAATGGGGATGGCGAATGGTCAATTGAAAGGTCAGGCGGATGGAAAAAGCATCTCAATTGTTGTAAAAGAACTTTTAGGATAATTAGAAAAATAGTTGCCCTGCTTTAAAGCAAGGCAACTATTTTCACACCCTTTCACTTTGCAGAATAGTCAAATAATTTGTCCAGATACCGACTTCTGATTTATAATTTTTGGCCATTACTCTTGACAGTTGATTGATATGACTTAAATCATGAGCCGTCCAACAGGCCAATAAATTTTTAAGTGTAACCAATCCAAGTTCAGGATGGGTCCCGGTCAACTCCAATTTTTCATTATCAATATTCATTGCTTTCAATTCCAAAATATTTTCTGCTCTTAGTTCGGCAAATTCATTTAGCAAGTGAGCAATCGTTTTTCTTTGCTATTTTCGAATTGAGCAAATCGATCGAAAGATTCAAAAGTTTTATTTTCATCTTTGCTTAATATTATTTTTGCCCTAGGAATCCAATCTGTTTTTTCTCCATGAATCAAATGTCCAACTATATCAAATGGACTCCAGGTATCTATTCCTTCGTTTGTCATTATCCATTCTGTTGGTAATCCTGCCAATAACATTTTGATTAGGCTGGGAGTTTTACTCAATATTTGTATGGCATCATTTAGCTTGAATTCCATTGAAATATTATATTTTACAAGCGCATTAAAGGCCTTGTCCAAACTCGATCAACATTTGTTACTCTTACCTGATAAGCACCCGCAGGAATTTTTTCTACATCCATATTGAATTTTAGATTGCCATCATCAGCACGTGTTTCAAATTGTTGAATAAGTTGACCTCCATTGTTAAAAATTTCTATGGTAACCTCAGGGCTGTTCAACCCTTCGATATCAATTGTTGTGAAATTTTTCGTTGGATTTGGATACATAATGAATTTTCGAATTGCGGTAAGGTTTTCATTGGAACTGGCCATCGGAATAATAAAATCATAATGCAGGTCTCCTCCGAATTCCGATTCAAAATTCACTAACGGCAGTTGAATTGACCCATTAAAGTCATAATTAATTCTCATTACACCCGAACCGACATTTTGACCAACTGCATCCCAGTACCAGTAAGACAATCCATCATCTCCTGAGTCTTCCAACGTTAAAGAGTAACACCCTCCTGGGAAATCAATAGCAGATTTATAAATGGAAGCAGCATTCAAATTTTCAAAAACCTGCATAACCTCTCCACTTGAATTTCGAATGGTTAATTTGTTTTCGTTCGGTCTATTGTTTGTCAACAAATACAATTCTAATCCAGGTCTATCCAAAGTTCTTGGCAATTCATACTCAGAAACACGCTCATTGTTATTAGCATTTTCGTCTGACTGTCCATTAACTGAAACTATGCTCGCCGTGAATTTATTCTCCAGAGAACCTGTGCTCCAAAATCCAATTTCATTGACTGGTAAAACTATTTCTGTAGTCTCTAAAAAGTCTAAACTTCCTTCCCAGGTATAGGACTTTGGCGAAATTCCTTCTACACCATATTCCACCGTGATGCTTGTGATTTGACTAGTGCCATTATTCCTTACGCGAACGATAGGGTCATCACAGGCAGGATTAATCCTTGCGAATTCTGTTATTTTAGTAGGACGTAATATTTCTTCTAGGTCCACATCAAGATTATAATTATTTGGGCCGTAGGTTACTAACTGCTGACTCACTAGATAATTTGCTTCGGCCATTGTTGTTCCATTGACTCCGTAATCTATGGTTGCAGTTTGCCCCGGTGTGATCTGATCTGTAATGTCAAATTCATTAACATCAGTAGCCATTCCAGGACACCATCCTGCTCGAGCGAAAGTCCAGGTTCCTCCTTGTGGGTAAACAGGATTTTGTCCACAATTTTTCCAAACATCAAAATTGAACTCAGCGGCTCCTCCGTTAATATTTACGAAATGATTTCTAGAAATGAATTCTCCATTTTGTCCATGACCAGTAATACTAGCTCTTATTTTTGCTGCACTTACATCTGCCGAAAAGGGCACCTCCCGAGGTTCGAATACATCATCATTTAAAATAGGATCCATCCATCCTCTTGCGAATGGCCAAATATTTTGAATGTCTAATACTTCTCTTGTCGGTGTCCCGGGCACAAAGACAAATTTTATATCGAGCTCCTCTTGATTCTGTCCACCCATTTCTACAGAGAGCCTTTTTTCTCCTTTCAAAATTGGTGTATAATCCGTGACATCAAACCACCATGTTTCTCCTTCCGCCCCAAGATCTAAACCATTTCCATAGGGCGTTACAAAAGATAACAATTCATATTTCGCTGGGAACTTTCTGTAATAGGTTAATTCATTAATATTGATGATCCCATCGGTTGCTACATTTGATTCAGAAATTACAGTTCCATTTTCATCGTAAGTAAGTTCAGGTTCAGCTAGCCAAACACTAAAGGACCCAATATTTTCTATGTCAGTTCCATTCACTGCATATTCGGTGATATAATAACTGCTATTAACTATGGAATCTAATTGAGTGGTATTGATAGTTTGATTATTGTCATAAGTATTTTGCAATAAATTAGTCACAGGGCGAGAAGCACTGGCTTCCATATTTTTAAATATGCCTGCTCCAGAAAATTCTCCAAGATTTAGTCCTCCTTCAAATTCTTGTTCGAATCCGGCCGGAGCAAAATCATCAAATACTGAAGCGGAATTAAGTCCATTAAATTTCAAATAACTTTTAAGGTTATTATAAAATGGATGGGTAATATCTATGGTGCGATTCATCCATTCAGCAATAGTAGCTTCGTCTAATTCTTTATCCCAAATTTGAAGATCATCAATATCTCCATGGTAAATATTTGTATTGGTAAGTGATTTTCCTAATCGAAGACTTTCTATGTCAATAGGGTTTGTTTTACCTGTCCCGGAATGCCACAATGTTCCATTCAAATAAATTTTCATGCTTCCTGTACTAGCATTTTTTGTAAACGCCCAGTGATTCCATTTACCTGCAAAGTCCTCCAAATTAGCGGCCTTATCAATTCTGTCATAGGTGCCCCCTGCATTTCCACAATCCCAATATATTCTGCTATTGCTCCAAGGGTGATGAATATTTAGTGTTCTATTATTTGAAGCATCAGCTCCATATAATAGCATAGTATTAGCTGGCAAGGAATTCAAATTTCCTTTGGCCCAAAAAGCCACGGTAATTTCATTTGAGATGCCTGTTAGATTACTTACATCGTAATCCAATTGTCCAGAACCATTCAAAGTGATGTAACCATCTTTTTCTGCGGTTTGCAACATAGAAGAAAAATCGGTTACACTCCCTTCAACTTCGGTATTTGCAATTTGGTTTCTATCGGTATAGCTAAGATCAATCAAAAGATTAGAGCTACCATCCCATTCAAATGGTGTTGTAAAATTTAGCTGGGCATTTCCGCTATTCGGAAAATTCATGGTATTGAAAAACACTTCCGTAAAGCCAGTTGTCTCTGGGGCATTGGCATCCAATTCTACTTGAGCCGTGGCCTTAATATTTAGCTTTAAGAAATTTACCGTAGCTTGATTATTCAGAACTCCAAATTGTAAGTCCGAAATAGGTCCTGCCTGCAAACCCGCGGCTAATAATTCATCGGCTTTAAAAAGTAGTTGCATTTTTCCTTGCTGCTCAGATTTCATTAGTTCTAGTGGAAAATCGTTTTGCCCTAAATTTGCTTCATTCGTAGTCAAAATATTTCCATGCACTATTTCCGTTTGTTCATATTGAATCCTAGTATAGGTTGGGAAATCAGAGTACGGGAAACTTTGTTCTCCATAACCTGCAATAATATGATCGGGATGCTTTGCCACTAAAGAATCAACTCTTGAGTCATCCGTAATAAAAGTATTACAACTATAATCCCATTCTCTACAACCCACTCCTCCATTTCCAACCTGTGCTTCGTGACAGCGCATTTGGTAGACCATATAGATTTTCTCATAACTGGCACTGGGGTCGTCTGGAAAGGTAAAATCTCCAGAAGTGGCATTATCACCCAAAGTCAAAGTCTGAACGACAACATTTTGACTATATAAATAGCTAACAAAAATTAATTGCAAAAAAAGGAGTATTATTTTTTTCATATTGAAGTATTATGTCTTCTCAAGGTAGGAAAAAAGGTTTAGATCATATTTAAGAAATTCTAGAAAGCTGTATTTAAGCAAAATCTTTAGTAACTTAGTCTTCACGTTTTTCAGGGTCACACAAACAAATCGGATAAGCCGACTATTCTAATGAAAAAATCTATACTGCTCCTCGCATGTATTTGCCTTTTGAGTGCTTCATTTCTACAAGCTCAAACAGTTATTTTTAGTGATGACTTTGAAAATGGCTTGGACAATTGGGAAGTCGAAGGAACTTGGAATACAACCACAGCCAAATTTTTTGATGGCCAACAATCCCTTACTGATAGTCCGATAGGAGACTACGACTCCAATCAAAATGATGCCATTACCTTAAAAGACTCCATTGACCTTTCCGACGCAATAGGCGCAGAATTAATTTTTCAAGCCCAATATGATATAGAAGAAAATTTTGACTTCTGCTATGTAGAAGGTTCTTGGGATAATGGCACAAGTTGGATCACACTAGGAACCATCACAGGTCAAAATAATTCAGAATGGACAGAACTGAAATATTCATTAGAGGGATTTACTGGCGAGTCTAATGTTAAATTTCGACTAAGAATAAACTCTGACCCAGGAGGCGAATATGATGGAATTTATATTGATAAATTTGAAGTGGTGAGCTTACCCTATGATAGCATTGGTCCTTTAATTATTTACGATGGTCCGAAATTATATGAAGGAACAGATGATGACTTTGTGATCGATGCAATTATCAAAGACGTATCAGGTATTTATTCTGCCGAAATTTACTACGAAGACCCAAATGAAAACTTAGTGTTAGGGGTTGGCGAAAATATTGGAGGGGATCTTTGGCGTTATGTTATTCCCTCTTTGGATCCAGGGTTTCAAGTAAACTTTTCACTAACTATTACAGATAATTCACTCGCCACAAATACCAATGAATCAGGTCCTCATAGTTATATTGCTGGCAAGCATTTGATTCATGACAGTGGTGAAATCAATTCAATCAATTCCTTTGGTGCAATTGGTGTCGGAGGTAACGCCTGTGCAGTTCGTTTTAATTTGGATAACAATAGAGCTGCTTTTGGGTTGATTAGAAACTACACCGACCCCTATCGATTAAATGACAGTATAGAAGTCCATGTTTGGAAAGGTAGCGGTAGTCTACCTGACGAAGACTTAATTGAACCGTTCAAACTTAAAACAGAAGCGACCTTTGACAACAATACCCCCATGACTAGGGTTGACCTTAGAGATTTTCAGGCGCTCTGGAATTTAGAAGGTGATGTATTCTTTGGATTTACAGCGCCAGAAGGAGAGGCTTGGATTCCGCTAACCATAGATGGAAATGGTAACAAAAGTTATATACAAAACAATAATGGCTGGGTGCCAACCGGGGATGATTATCATATTCGATTGGTAACTGGTCCAATGAAAATGACGGCTACCAACAATCTGATTTTTGATGAAATAATAGAAATTTTTCCAAATCCTGCTATTGATTTTCTTTCTGCATTTTTAGAAAATGAAAATCATGAAATCAAATCTCTTCACATCAGAAATGCCATTGGACATCTCGTTTACCAATCTGATGTTAGTGTGGGAAGCGATCAAATAAACATTCCAATTCAAGGACTATCTGCTGGGATATACTTCTTATCTTTTTCCGATGGGAAAAATCAGATTACAAAAAAATTCGTGAAACAATAAATGACAGTTTAGTTTAATCTAGTTTACATTACCTATTTCTTAAAATATGCCCAAAAGGATTTAAGTATAAACACTTAAAATTTTGAAAACTGACTTTGCTATTGTGTCAAAACTTAGACTTGTTTTCTATTTTACGTACATTTACTTATCCTTTTAAGTAGGGTTTCCTTCAAAAACCATTCAAGGTTTTACACCCTCAAAGTTAAATCTAATCAAATATTAACGCAGATAGCTGTGAAGCGCTGTCTATTCAGTAAAAACTTTAAAACCTAACATGCCATGTTAAAACACTTTTTACCCACTCTTTTACTTTGTTTATTTTTCAGCTCAGCCAGCTGGGCAAACAACGGTAATGATCCTGTAGTGACGCTTTGTTCTGGGAAGAAAATGTCTTGGGAAGATTATCAGCTTTATCAAAAATTAAGAGCAGATGATTATGACTGGGAGATTGAATCTCTAGCCAATGAAAATTTTATTCCATTTGAAGAAGCTATTGTCAATAACTCAATTGGTGCTTGGAGTTCTGTAATTCCTATGCCATTAGTTACTAGTGCTGCGGCTAATCTTCCAGATGGACGCGTGCTTACTTGGTCAGCGAAAGATAAATTATCTTTTGGTGGTGATTTAGGAAGAACGTGGACAGCCATTTTCGATCCTACTACCAACAGCGCGACGGATGTCTTCGTAACAAACACACAGCACGATATGTTTTGCCCTGGAACTACAACATTACCCGATGGTAGAATTATGGTGAACGGCGGTTCTTCAAGTAGTAAATCATCCATCTACGATCCTTTTACTGGTCAATGGAATGGAGGTGACTTAATGAATATCGCAAGAGGATATCATTCTGGAGTAACTTTATCTACTGGGGCAACCTATGTAGTGGGAGGATCTTGGAGTGGTGGAGTTGGGGGAAAGGATTCTGAAATATGGACGGAAAAAACTGGATGGTACGAACTACCTGGAGTGCCCGTAGATATGATGCTTGATGGAATTGTTTCTAACCAACCCGTTCAACAAGATGATTATTTCGCTTGGATGTTTCAAGCTCCCAACGGACAATTGTTCAATGCGGGTCCTAGCCCAAGAATGCACTGGGTTGACCCTTCAGGTGTCGGTTCTTATACTTATGCTGGAAACAGAAGTAATGATACCTATGCCACCCAAGGAACCGCAGCGATGTATGATGTCGGAAAAATACTAACCGCAGGTGGTTCAATAACTTTCGAAGGAGGAACACCGGCTTCAAATAGAAGTTATCTTATAGACATCAACGGAAATTCTGCGAACGCCACACAAAATGCAAATATGATTTACTCCAGGCACTACCACTCTAGCGTAGTACTTCCATCTGGAGAAGTTATGGCGATCGGCGGGATTGCAAATGCAGATGTTTTTTCTGACAACAATTCTAGATTAGTTCCAGAAATATGGAGTCCTTCTACTGGTCAATGGTCAGAAGTTGCTGGTATGTCCGTTCCAAGAAATTACCATTCCATTTCAATCTTAATGTTAGACGGAAGAGTTTTTACTTCTGGTGGCGGACTTTGTGGGAGTTGTTCTACCAACCATCCGGATGCTCAAATTTATTCTCCGGCTTACCTTTTTAATAGCAACGGAACTTTGGCCACTCGCCCAACAATTAATTCCGCTCCTTCGACAAGCGATTGGAATACTTCAATGACTGTTTCTACCAATAGTGGCATTAGTAATTTCTCATTGGTTCGCATGTCCGCAACGACGCATAGTACGAACAATGATTTACGTAGAATACCAT
>CALGJW010000520.1 GCA_937930025.1 uncultured Saprospiraceae bacterium
GAAGCATCTCTTTAGATTTAGGGTCTAAAACGTATTGAACGCAAACTTCTTTGTCTTCATCAATGGCGTCAAATCCAAAATAAGAACCGGACTTACAAAGGCTAACGGTGTCCGTTTTCATTTCATCAATGCGCATTGCCATGAGTTCTAAATCGTCGGGCTGGTAAATAGGATTTTGTGCACTGGAATGGAGGTTGCATACAAGTAAGCTACCTATTAGGATTATAATGTGTTGCTGTTTCATAGTGATTTCTCAAGTTCTGAATAGCATAAGAGAGCAGCTACTCAAGGTGTTATGATTCCGTGATAAAAATACTAAAAAAATAAGGCTCTCCAAATAGATTAACTTTTCATTATAATTTTTTGTAGTTCATTAACGATTTAAGTCGGCTACCAGCCTTCAGCTACCAGCTTTCAGCTACCAGCCTTCAGCTTTCATGTGCTCTCATGAAATAGGTTGCTAGTTCTACTTGCTGAAGTCTAAAGATTGTTAATAACTTTCTTGTTATAAAATATAAATACAATTTACCTTAACTGGCTCAGGATCAAGCGGAGGTAGGCTCTGCTGAGGAGCAACCTACTAAGGAATAATTCTGATCGGCTAAAAAGCTATTGAGTGTCTAAACTTTTTTGGACACTCATTTTTTTATTTAAGCTTTTTGTCGATATATGCCTTCCAAAACCTAAAGTCCTTTTTGATTTAGTATTTGTTTCATGGTCGTGCATTTTCAACTTTGGTTTAGATTCTAGACTTGAAACATACCTTTCAAATTGATTAGGACTTTTCCATCCAAGTGCTTCTTGTTTCCGGATCTTATTATAATTATTTATTACTCTTGCTATTTCTTTTTCAAAAGATTGCTTGTAAGATATATCCATTGTCGGCAAAATATGGTTTTTCAAAATTCCGTTTTTTTGTTCTGCGTATCCATTCTCTAAGCAACTTCTGGCAACACTTACAGCTATTTTAAGACCATCCAGCCTATCTAAATATTGCCCTGAAAAATACTGTCCACCACCATCTGTATGGTGTCGACATCCTGTTAAATTTTTGACTTTTCTAAGTTTTACCATCATCTCTAATGCAAGCAATGCTTCTTGTTTTCGCATTCTTGTTGACAGATGATGTCCAACTATTCTAGCTGAATACACATCAGTCAAACAAAACAAATAATATCGGAATCGCCCTATGCTTATGTATGTAATATCTCCCACTATTAACTGATTAATTCCATTGATAACCAGTCCGTTGCACAAATTCTTATAGTTCCAACTTTGTAATGATGACTTTGTTGTAACCACTCGAGTTCTTAAAGGAATTAAGCTTAAACTATACTTACTCATCAAGTGTTCAAACTTATTTATTCCGAGCTTAAATTCAGATTTAATATCCAAATTGTAAAACAAAGATCTACTTCCAGCTCTGCTATCAATGTTTAACCTGTAAGATTTCACACGAGGCTTAATTTTTTTCATCAAGCTTCGTTCGCTTTCAAATCTATCTACAGATTTTTTGAAACCTTGTCGGCTAATTTTAAACCTTTTATAGATTCGTTCCATTGGTATTTGGTGAACCTTACGGATGGAATGCAAATAAATTAATAATGGGATTTTTATTTTTTTTCCAATTCCTTTTGCTCTTTTTTATCCGTTAGTTTTAACATTCCTTTTTGTATCTCTAACTCGAGTTGTTGATTGCCAATTATCTCTTTTAAACGGCGATTTTCTTTTTCTAATTCTTTGAGTCTATCAATATCTTTATTGCTTGATATTATAATTTGCGGAGCCAATTCATGGCTGCCGAATTTTTTAATCCACAAACGAACATTTGCGGATTTTACTTCATAAAGCCGACTCACTTCCTGAATCGTAACCTTGCCGGATTCAATCAGAGATACTTGTTCTTTACGAAATTCTTCGCTAAATCGGCGACGACGTCTTTCTTCTACTGTCATTATTCTTTAATTTAATGAAAGTTTTCAACATCTTAAGGTGTCAACCTATATCATGAGAGAACAACCAGTTCATTTTAATTATAAGAACCAACAAATCAAGGAGTTTTGTCCAACTGGTTTAACCTTAACTAAATACTTTTGAGTATGAGAAACTTTAAAGAATATAAAATCTGGAGAAAAGGATTTGAAATATCCTTAAAAACTTATCAATTAGCCAAAGAACTTCCGGCGGAAGAGAAATTTGGTTTGAGAAGTCAAATCACAAGAGCCGCTATCTCTATCCCTTCAAATATTGCAGAAGGGAGTCAAAGAAATAGTGAAAAAGAATTCAAAAGGTTTTTAGAAATTTCTATGGGATCTCTTTGCGAACTGGAAACACAAATAGAAATTATTGAACATACTTATCTTAAAAATGACCCGTTAATTTTTGAAATAAAATCCTTAATCAATGAAGAAACCAAAATGCTAAGCAAACTAATCCACAAAATTAAATCAGCAGACCAAACTTGATAATAAAAGACTGACACTTGGCAGCATGGCTTGATAGCACGGCAGCTGATGGCTGATGGCTAGCAGCTAGGGGCTAAGAAAGGACCATCGTCTCCTTCGAAAATTGCTTCACACTAACCACCAGCGCCAACACAGCAAGAACAATCAACGAGACAACAATCGCTACATACATCGC
>CALGJW010000521.1 GCA_937930025.1 uncultured Saprospiraceae bacterium
TCGAGATAAAAGCACCACCCATTATTGCTATAGTGAAACTGAAAAACAAGAAGCAATCAGTAAACTTAGAGGAAAAGCAGAGATAACAAGATTTAAAGGACTGGGTGAAATTTCTCCAGAAGAATTTTCAGATTTTATTGGACCGGACATTAGACTTGAACCTGTGATATTGGGTGACGATGGAAACATCGAAAAGATTTTATCCTATTACATGGGAAAGAATACTCCCCTAAGGCAAGAATTTATTATCGACAACCTAAAGGTTGAAAAAAATGATTTAACCCCAACTTCCGAAGAGATCTTGGAAAAGGAAATGGCGGAAAAAGTTGGAGCCTAATTCTGAAAGTTGATTTGCTACTGTCAATATGTATGTATCCAAACAACTTTCCTTAGTTAGAGACTGACTTTATGTCGGTATATTGAGCGCCAAACGGCCTAATTAACCTATTTTAATGCCTTAATTCCGGTGGCATAGACTTTGACCCTCAATAATCGAATCGGAAAGCATTGCGATTCATGTCAGGTTGACGTTTACAATTTAGCCGAATACGAACTTAACTATGTTTGAAAAATACTTGCATCCAACCAATATTGAAGAGGAAGGTGAATTTATGCCTTTGTTTTCTATAGATGAAGATGAAGAGCCAAAGGATGCGTCCGAATACCCAGAGACACTTCCTATTCTTGCTTTAAAAAATACTGTTTTGTTTCCAGGGATTATTATTCCCATAACTGTAGGGAGAAAGAAATCGTTGGCAGCCATTCAAGAGGCATATGAATCCAACCGATTGGTAGGAGTAGTTAGTCAGTTGAATAGCAAAATTGAAAAGCCTGGTCCAGACGATTTATTCAAAGTAGGAACGGTAGCAAGAATATTAAAATTGCTAAAGATGCCAGATGGATCTGCTACCGCAATCTTGCAAGGTAGAAGTAGATTCGAAACGGTAGAATTTCTGCAAATTGATCCTTACCTGAAAGGAAGAATAAATATTTTGGTCGATGTACCGCCTAGCGAAAATATAGAATTCGAAGCATTGATATCTTCAGTTAAAGATATGGCTAAGAAAATAATTGAGCTCTCTCCGAATATCCCAAGTGAGGCGGTTGTCATGTTGAAAAATATTAATAAAGATTCTTTCCTGCTCAATTTTATTTCTTCCAATTTGGGGATTAAAGTCGAGGCCAAGCAAAAAGTGCTGGAACAGAATAATTTATACCAAAAAGCTCAAACCATTCTTGAGCACATGGATAATGAATTACATCTGTTGGAATTAAAGGATCAGATTGAATCAAAAGTTAGAGGAGATATAGAAAAGCAGCAAAGAGATTATTTTTTAAATCAACAACTCAAAACAATACAAGAAGAACTTGGTCAAAACCCGCAAGAGCAAGTAGTTGATAAATTGAGTGCCAAGGCAAGTAAAAAGAAATGGCCGGAAAATGCCAAAAAAGCCTTCGAAAATGAGCTAGCAAAATTGAAGCGGATTAATCCGCAGATGGCTGAATATTCTGTGTTGTTGAATTATTTAGAATTGATGGTGGATTTACCTTGGGGGGAATGCACCAAAGATAACTTCAACTTAAAACGTGCTGCGAAACAACTGGATAAAGATCATTTTGGACTTGAAAAAGTCAAGGAAAGAATATTAGAACACCTGGCGGTATTAAAATTAAAAGGAGATATGAAGTCTCCGATAATTTGCCTTGTTGGCCCTCCCGGAGTTGGAAAAACATCCTTAGGTAAATCAATAGCTGAAGCACTCAAACGAAAGTTTATTCGTATGTCTCTCGGAGGACTGCATGATGAATCTGAAATTCGAGGCCATCGAAAGACTTATATCGGAGCAATGCCCGGACGAATTATTCAATCAGTTAAAAAAGCCAATTCTGATAACCCCGTGTTTATTTTAGACGAAATAGATAAAGTTGGAAAAGATTTTAGAGGTGATCCGAGTTCTGCTTTGTTAGAAGTTTTAGATCCTGAACAGAATTCAGCATTTCACGATAACTACTTGGATATTGAGTACGATCTGTCCAAAGTTTTATTCATAGCTACCGCAAATTCTTTAAGCACTATTCAACCTGCTCTTTTGGATAGAATGGAAGTCATCGAAATTGGTGGCTACTCTCAGGAAGAGAAAATTGAAATTGCAAAGCAACACTTGATCCCGATTCAGCGAGATGAACATGGACTGACTGCTAAGCAAGTAATTTTAAAGGAGGAAGTATTGGCGGCGATCATTAAGAAATACACGCGGGAATCCGGGGTGCGATCATTGAATCGTCAAATTGCTGGAGTGATGAGAAACACAGCCAAATTAGTCGCGATGGAAGAGAAGTATAGCCCTTCCATAAAACCGGAAAGACTTAGAGGAATTCTCGGCCCTGAGAAATATTCTATGGATTATTACCAGGAAGCTCAAACTAATGGAGTCGCTGTCGGTTTAGCTTGGACTAGGGTAGGAGGAGATATCTTATTTATCGAAGCGTCTTTGAGCCCAGGAAAGGGTAAACTTACGCTTACTGGAAACTTAGGCGATGTCATGAAAGAATCGGCAAGCACAGCACTTAGTTATTTGAAAGCAAATTGTGACACCCTAGGTATTAGCTCAGATAAATTTAATAGTCAAGATATTCATATTCATGTCCCTGAAGGCGCTATTCCAAAAGACGGACCTTCTGCAGGAATAACGATGATGACAGCATTAGCCTCTGCATTTAATAAAAGACCAGTAAAATCACATCTGGCTATGACTGGTGAAATAACATTGCGAGGTAGAGTGTTACCGGTTGGAGGCATAAAAGAAAAAATTCTTGCTGCGCATAGAGCAGGAATCAAAGAAATTATTCTTTGCGAAGATAATCGACGACATGTT
>CALGJW010000522.1 GCA_937930025.1 uncultured Saprospiraceae bacterium
TGCCAGGAGCTGTTTCAGATGGAACATAGCTTGAACTATTGGCTAAAATCATTGTACCTCCAGTGGCCTGGTCAAACCAATTTACGAGTTGGCCTGCAGCTGAGCTTACAGATAGGGTAGGGTTGGCCTCCCCAAAACAAATGACTTGATTACCGTCACTAACAGGTGCATTTACAATCGGGCAATTGCAATCCGGAGCATCCACCTGCATAGTGGTGCTACAGTTTGTCAGATTACTATTTTCAATTGTTAAGATTAAATTGTTGCTCGTTAAGATATTCTCTATCAATATTTCATCGGTAGCAATATTTGTGATTGTTCCTGAGCTAGCAGTTATTGTATAACCGTGTGTTCCAACGGTGACTTCATATGTTAGCAGATCTATTGCGCATTGTACTTGACTTACATCAATTGTTAGCGGTTCAGCTAAATTTAAAGTTACCGTGGCTGTTGAGAATGTACAACTTCCATTTGCTCCAATGGTATAAGTAAAATTATAGGTACCTGTATTTAATCCTACCAAGCTGATATTGCTAGGATTGCTAAGGTCTATCCCCGAGGCGTTATCATCATTCCAAGAACCACCTGTATCAGGATTATCTTGAAGAATAGAAAATAAATCAATTCCAGATGAATTTTCAAAACAAATAGCGGCATCTCCATTAGACCCAGCATGAGGGGCACTATCTATAGTAATAGGAAACGCTATTTCTGAAACACAATTATTTTGATCTGTGGCTAATATATAAAAGATGGTATCGCTAATAGGAGTGACCATCGAAGATGGTAATTCGTTGCCAAGGTTTGATGGTGTGTCAGAATGAAATGAAATACTAGGGTTAGTCGAGTTTGCATCTACAATAGTTATGGCGCCCAAGTCATAGACATCTCCTTCGCACAAGTTTAATGAATTTGGATTAATTGAAATATCAGGACCTAACGATTGAGTTAAAGTCTGAGTATGTTCAGTCAAAACACCTGTGCAAGAATTTGTAAAAGACCAAGTGACTTCTTGGACTAGAGGGCTTATTTGAACAACTACTGGCATGGAAGTTCCTGAAAGTTCACATGTTCCCATTACATTGTTGGAATAAGTCAAATCTGAAGGTACTGGAAACGATTCATTGCAATCCAATGTTACGTCCATAGGAGGATTAATAAAGAATGGTGGGCTTGGAGGCAATACTGAAATCGTTTGTATGTGAAACAAATTAAAGCCGCAGTTATTTGTATAGTCCCAAAGTAATATTATGTCTCCCACGCAACCGTTAGTATTGTCCGAAACCATTGGAGAAACAGAACCAAACGCCTCTTCACATCCAGTTAGAAAATTATTATAAAATAAATCTGGGAATACATCTGGAACATCTTCACAGCTTAAAGTAATATCGTCTGGTGGGTCAATATAAACCGGATTTGGCGCCGGCGACACCGTAACATTTTGAAGATGAGTAAGTGGCCTTCCACAAAAATCAAAATCAGTCCAGGAGAAAATAAGTGAGCCCCCACATTCATTATAACTCCCAGTTATTTGTCCGTCAGTAAATCCATTAATGCCGCAAGCCCCTGTTTCAAAATTTGAAAATTGCAATTGATCCGCAAAAACTGGAACCTGTTCACAGGTAATAGTTATATCATCTGGTGGATTAACAAATTGAGCGATAGGCGCTGGGTCAATGGTAATTATCTGATCATGAGTAGTAACATTCCCGCAGTCGTCTATCGCTTGCCAAGATCTGACTATAATACCTCCATCACATACATTAGGATTACCAGATTCTAAAACCATCTCTGGGCCTCCTATCGAACAATTATCTGTCCAAGCTAATTGGGGTCCTGGATTCAATTGATCGATACATGCAATTGTCTCATTTTGTGGAGCGTTTATAAAGTCAGGCGGAATAATATCATTGAAGCTTATCGGAATATTTACTAAATCGCAACATTCCACTCCAGTATTGCAATCAATTTGACTAATATTCGATCCAACTGTTGGAACTGTGGCACCTGTAGCCGGATCATAATTATAACTGTAAGCGGTTAATACTCCACATGAAGTTAAAGTGGTAGATCCAGAAGAACCGGAAGTGATTTCTAAGATCATTCCAGTATTATCTGTAACGATCATCATGTTAGAAAATCCAGGGAGTGTTTGCTGTCCGGTTGTAGAAAAGTTGACAAGCTCACCAGGACAAGCTGGCTGTGGACTTGCAGTGATTGATCCAGCTATTGCATCACATGGTGGAGGTGGTGTACAGGAACCTCCTCCGCATCCAAGACCCGCATCATCTGCAAAGACTAAATTCCAGTCAAGCATGGTTCCATCATCTTGGCCAATATTATCTGTCATGGTTAAAGTCCAATTTCCGTTGACATCACCTGTTATGTTTTCGAGGCACCCAATGGAGGGGTAGTAAGTTCCTGTGTATGTAGCGTTAGAATTCCATGGTTCGGATGAGTCGAATATTGCAGAAAACCCGGGATCAGGCATCGCTGGCAAAGCACATGAAACAAAACAAATATTAAAAGTTACATTTTGGTTAACATTCAGTCCAGTAAATTCGATTAGTTGAACAGTAGTTCCTGAAGGAGACATTAAAAAAAAGTCAACTTCATTTGGAGCATCATGAACGAAATTCACACAGACTTGACACAACCCTTGATCATTCGATCCCATTTGATCATTAATCGATCCGGATATGTTGAGTTCACTGACAGTAGTTTGATTACTGATTATCGGAACGGGGCAGTCCGTACAGCTACATTGAGCATTGGTTGTGAAATAAGAAAACACAAACAACACCAGAGATAGGAAATTTTTCATTTCAATCTGGTTTTTTGAAAGAGTCTAAATGGTGATTGTTTATGGAACTTAAGTTGAAGTAGCAACTTCTCAAATATAATAAGATTATTCCTATTACTTGTTAACGTGCAGTTTGCAATTGTTGAAATGCCAGTAGAATACAGCCAGTTTTGATAGTTAAATTGACAAATGGATTATTCGTTTAAATTAACTCCTCTGAAATAGAAGATGAATTTTTTCCTAAAGTTTGTTTACTTGATTAAATGAATTTAACCTCAACTGCCAATAACTCACAGAAGTCCAAATCCCAAACTTAATCCCTACCTCCTCAAACTCGGCTACTTTCTTAAACCCAAATTTCTCATGCAATCTTACACTCGCAGGATTGGGCAATCCAATTCCGCCAATCACGTTTAAAATTCCCTTTGATTTCAAAAGATCAAATAAATGAGCATAAAGTAAATAACCTATTCCTTTAGAATGAAAATCGTGTTTGATATAAATACTACTTTCCACAGTAAAGCGATAGCCAGATCGTAATTTCCAAGGCCCCGCATAAGCATACCCAATCACAACTCCATCTTCCTCGCCAACAATCCACGGTAAATTTGCCCCTTCTACCTTTCGAATTCTGGCCGCCATGATCTCTTGATCGACCAATTCCTCTTCAAAAGTGCAATGGCTGGTTTTGATGTAGTGATTATAAATTTCTGCGATGGCTAATCCATCATCGGAAGTGGCAGTTCTTATTTTCATCAGTTCAATATTGATTAAATAAAAAAAGGACCTTTCCCGTAAAGAAAAAGTCCTTTTTTATTCCATAAACAGATAGTTATCTATGGGTTGATCACAATTAATTCCAAGATACGAATTATTGAAGCAATATTACACCATGAGCCATAAATTTAAGCTCCTCCTTTGGTTCAGTAATCGCAGCAATCTGCTCAGGGGTATCTCCATTATCCTCGGCATAATGTCTTAGCTCGTCTACTGAGGTAACTTCCTTGAAAGCATATCCTTCTAAGACTACTTCCTTACCAGCACAATCCAAAGGCATAAAAAATCCATAATCCTTGAACTTCACAAAAACCTCATTCCCTTCATCATTTACTAAGTTCATCCAACAACCTTTAGCTTGACAAACAGCGTCAATCTTTCCTTTTACCTTGGCATCAAATTTTTCGGAAGTCGCCAATTTATTGACCATAGTGCCCAGATCAATGGCACCATCCATGGTGATTTTTTCACCTATAAATTTATTTCCAGCGGCATCCTGTGAGGTTACATCTGCCTGGCAGCTTATAAGTACTAGTACTGAGAATAGGGCGTATAGAATATTTTTCATCTTTTTTATTTTTATCAAAGTTATTGATTTTAAACGGCTAAGGAAATATTTCAGCATAGAATCTTTGATAGAAGCGCAATATTCAGGTAGCATAAGCAGTTCTAAACATTCAATTCAATAATCTAAAATTCCTTTCTATACGATTCGACCATTACAATTAATTCAGGTAACATTTAAAAGCTGTATCCATGAACATTAAATGGTCGTTTCTTCCAATTTTCAGTCTACTACTAAGTTTTAATGCCAACGCCGGTTGTATTGATGGCAATTGCCACGATGGCAAAGGTGTCTACAAGTATCCCTCTGGAGCTATTTTCGATGGCAACTTCAAAGGTGGCAAAATCGCTGAGTACGGTACCCTCTACTTTTCAAACGGAAATGTATATACAGGGCAATGGTCTAATCAATATCGCGAAGGAAAAGGGGAGCTTGAATTTTCAAATGGCGACCTTTATCAAGGTGGATTTCAAAAAGGAAAATTCCAAGGCAAAGGGGTGATGCAATTTAGCAATGGCGATCGCTATGATGGAGATTGGGTAGCTGATCAAATGTATGGAAAAGGGCTATATGCTTACCATAATGGAGACGTATATGACGGTGATTTTTTCGAAGGCGCCATTCATGGCTACGGAACAATGAAATATCATACCGGTTCAGTCTATGAAGGGAACTGGGAAAATAATTTGAAAAGTGGAGATGGAGTTTACCGCAAAACCAACGGAGAAAAAGTTAGTGGTGTTTGGAGAAACGGGAAATTCGCTTCCAAATCAAATTCAATTGTTGATTCAAAACAACAGTCAAGAATTAATACGCCTACTTCAAGTAGAGTGAAATTACGAGATTGCAATAATCAACTTTGTAAGCAAGGCAGCGGTCAATTCGTTTACATGGATGGCTCCAGATGGGTAGGGGAGTTTGTAAATGGGAAGCCGCATGGCAAAGGAATTTGTTATTACGCAAATGGAGATAAATATGATGGCGGATGGGCAAACCATTCCCCACATGGAGAAGGAGTCATGTACTACACCAGCGGTAAAGTATACGGAGCGAAATGGAATTACGGTCGTCCCCTTGAACAAATTGAAGAGAAAAAAACGAAGTACACCTATCAATCAAAAGTTACAGTCGATAACAGTTCAGAAGTAAAAGTATGGGCAGTAGTTGTTGGTGTGGCGGGCTATACACATATGCCTTCCCTTAAATACACCGACGACGACGCCTATCAAATTTATGCCTTCCTAAAAAGTCCGAAAGGAGGAGCATTGCCAGATAACCAAATTAAAGTATTGGTCGATGATATTGCTACTAAGGAAAACATACTTAAGGCAATGAATCAAACTTTTATGAAAGCGGATAAAAATGATGTTGTGCTACTTTATTTTTCTGGTCATGGTCTCAATGGAAGTTTTTTACCATTCGACTATGATGGTTATAGAAATAAATTAATGCATACAGAAATTCAGCAAATTTTTGATCGTAGCCAGGCCAAGCATAAAATTTGTTTTGCAGATGCTTGTCATTCTGGGAGTATGCTTGCATCAAAATCTTCAGCTGAAACCATAGATAACTATTATGGAGCATTTAAAAATACGGAAGGAGGAACGGCACTATTGCTTAGTTCTAAAGCATCTGAATTCTCTTTGGAAGATTTGGGACTGCGGCAAGGGATCTACAGTCATTTTCTCATTAAAGGTTTAAAAGGAGAAGCTGATGTGAATAACAATGGAATAGTAACAGTGAAAGAGCTTTTCAATTTTGTACATAAGCGAGTTACTCGATATACTAACTATGTACAGACCCCTACTTTAACCGGCAACTTTGACGCGGATATGCCGGTCTCTGCCGTTCGCTAGTTCAGAACGACCACTTTATTGCAAACAACCTCCTTTCCCTCAAAAAAAGGAAGACAGCTTACTACAGTTAACTGGTAGTAAGCTGTTTTTGTATATAAAAAAATGTAATATTTGGTAACGTTTCTGCTACAAAGTAGTTAAAACCTATTACCATGATGATTATGAAATTAACCAGTCTCCTAACGACTCTATTGTTCCTTTTTATTGGAACGCAGGTACATGCCCAATGTATCGAAGGAGATTGTATTGATGGTCAAGGAACTTATCTTTTCAAAAACAATTCAGCAAAGTACACCGGAAGTTTCCAAAGTGGAAAACCTCATGGCGAAGGTTCTTGCAAATATGCCAGCGGTGATCTTTACATAGGATCATGGTCTGAAGGTTTGTTTTCAGGTTCCGGAAAATTAAAATTGAATTCTGGCAGCATTAGAGATGGGATTTGGGAAAAAGGAAAATTTATTTCTGAAAAACCGACTCCATCGGCTATTGAACTTCAAAAAGAATTGGTCAATAGAAAACCGGTGCAAAAGATTTGGGCACTTGTGGTTGGAGTAGCTTCTTATGAGCATATGCCAGCGTTAAGATATGCCGATGATGACGCATGGTTATTTTACAGTAATCTTATTTCCACTTCTGGTGCAGCTGTTGCTGAAGGGCAGGTTAATATTTTAATTGATGAATCAGCTACTCGAGAAAATATCTTGAACGGTTTGGAGTCCCTGTCGGAAAAAGCTGGCGAAAATGACTTAGTGATTTTTTATTATTCAGGTCATGGTTACGAAGGTGCTTTCTTGCCGATTGATTACGACGGATTTACCAACAAACTTTTTCATAGTGAGGTCAATAGTATTTTAGCAAAAACCAAAGCAAAGCAAAAAATCTGCATTGCGGACGCCTGTCATTCTGGAAGTCTGTTTGCGGCCAAAGGGGCGAGTCAAGAAGCCTTTCTAAATCTTTATAGGGAATTCACTTCTGTAGCAAATAATGGAACGGCTTTGATGTTGTCCAGTAAGTCTAAGGAAACCTCTTTAGAGTCAAAAGGATTAAGACATGGGGTGTTTACTTATTTCCTCGTAAAAGGCTTGAAAGGAGCGGCTGATAGCAATCTGGATAAGACCTTAGAACTGCAAGAACTATTTGATTATGTGTATCAATCCGTTAGAGAATACACAGCTAAAATGCAGACTCCATCCCTCAATGGTAATTTTGATCCAAAATTTCCGATACGAAGCCTTGATTAACAGCTAGTTAGCTTCAATAAATCTTTACAATTTATATTTTGCGGTTTTGATTCTAAACGCGTACCTTTGCATCCGTTTTTATTTAATAACTTAAAAAAATACTTCAATTCGAATGCGAAACCACGAAGTGACTTTCATCGTAGATCCAGTTCTGTCGGGCGATGAAATTAAAGCGACAGCGAAAACCTATAATGATATGCTTGTCTCAGGAGAAGCAACTATCGTTAATACGGATGAAATGGGATTAAGACAATTAGCTTATCCTATTAAAAAGAGAACGACCGGAATTTATTATTGTGTCGAATTTACTCAGAAGTCTCCTGATCTTATTAATAAGATGGAGCTTGCCATGAGACGTGATGAGCGTATCATGAGATTCTTAACGGTAGCACTTGACAAGTATGGTATCAAGTACAACCAGGATAAGAGAGATGGTAAAATTGGAAAGGCCAAAAAGAAAATTAGCAAAACTGCACAAGCAGCTAAAGCTAATGAGCCTGCCAAAAAAGCCGCTCCTAAACCTGCACCTAAGCCTGTGGCTGCTGCACCTAAACCAGTTCCAGCACCTGCACCAGTTGCCGTTGCTGCAAAGGAAGAAGAAGAGTAAGTTTATTTTTTAACTGCAATCATTTTGATCGCACAACTCCTCGGAGTTTAAAATTGATACATTATGGCTTCAAGAGATGATATAAAATTCTTAAGCAATCCTAATATAGGTTCCAATAGACAAAAATACTGTCGTTTTAGAAAATTCGGCATCAGGTATATCGACTATAAGGATCCTGACTTCTTATTACAATTCGTAAACGAGCAAGGAAAAATTCTTCCTCGTAGAATTACTGGTAATTCATTGAAATACCAGCGTAAAGTGGCTACCGCTATTAAGCGTTGTCGTCACCTGGCAATGATGCCGTATGTAACTGACTTACTGAAGTAAGTCGCATTATTTATCTGTTAACCCGGAAAATATTATTGACATGGAAGTCATTCTTTTAAAAGATTTAGAAAAAGTTGGAGATAAGCACACCGTTATTTCTGTTAAGTCAGGATTCGGAAGAAACTATCTTATCCCTCAGGGTTTAGCCCTAATAGCAAATACAAGTAATAGAAAAAGATTAGCTGACCTTCAGAATAGAGAAGCCAGAGAAGAATCTAAGAAATTAGATGTCTACTTAGAAATGGCCAAAAAACTGGACGGAAAGAAACTGAAAGTAGCGGCCAAGGCTGGTACCTCAGGAAAAATCTTCGGTTCTATTACAGGAGTTCAAATTTCACTTGCATTGAAAGAACAATTTGGAATGGAAATTCCAAGAAGAAAAATTGTACTTCCTGATGATGTGAAAACTCTTGGTGATTACGTGGTAACTTTAAACTTGCACCCTGAAGTGGTGAAAGAAGTTGCCTTCGAGGTTGCTGCTGGATAATTAGAATCCAACAAAAAATTAAAAGGCCATTCGATTTGTTTCGAGTGGCCTTTTTTATTTAGTACTTTTTTATTTTGATTTGGGAAAAAATGGCGTCCTAACCAACTAATCTGCACGGAATGTTTATGCTCTTCCGGTTTTAAAAATTACACTTCTCCCCATACAACTTCAACCACTTCTCACTAGCCTTGTACCCCGGATCCGCGCGTTCCACCAGCGCCCAAAAGCGATCCGAATGATTTAGCTCAATTAAATGGGCCAACTCATGGATGATCACATAGTCTATTACTTCTTGCGGAGCAAATAACAACCTAGTAGATAAATTTAGATTTCCAGTAGAGGAACAACTTCCCCAATTCGTCAAATTGTATTTAAGATTGATGGACTTGATGTTTTGTTGAAAATGAGTGGCATTCAACTCATGCACTCGCTTACTCACAAACGGTTTTTGATCCCTGCCCACCACTCGGCTTAATAAATGCCGAATGGCCTTTTGCTTGTTGGCAGGTTGATCATCTTCCTTTATTTCTAGTAATATTGTTTTCCCCACTTTTTTCGCATAATGACTTTCACGTCGGGAAGGACGAATCCGTAAATTGTATTCATGGGCACCAACGGTAAGGGTGTCCCCATCAACATATTGGCGACTATAAAACCATTTGAATAGGTCAGGGCTTTTTTTGAATGTTTTCTCTATCCAATTCTCAAACCAATCCATCTGCTTTAATCGATCAGCCTTATCCATCCATGAAGGCATTCTAAGAATCACTGATTTTTTACCTACGCTAGCACGCACGTTATTGCGGTTTTCCCGATATATTTTAGCAGGAATTTGCTTGCCTTGTACAGTTAAAATCGTGTTTCTTACATTGGCCATTTCTATCCTTTTGCTTTTTCAAATGCTTGCATGACTGATGCTAAGGTCTTTACACCTTCAATAGTCATTGCGTTATAAATAGAAGCTCTAAATCCACCAACAGATCTATGACCTTTTAAGCCAACACATCCAGCTGCTTCGCAAGCTGCTAAAAAATCCTTGTCTAAGCCTTCTTGAGTAGCAACAAAAGTTACATTCATTAAGGAACGATCTTCTTTTGCTGCAGCACCTTTAAATAAACTATTGCGATCTATTTCATCATAAACAATTGCAGCCTTTTCTTGGTTATGCTTAGCCATCGCTTCGACTCCTCCCATTTTTTTCACCCATCTCATAGTTAGCATGGAAACAAAAATCGGGAAAACCGGCGGGGTATTAAAAGAACTATCTTTTTTGATATGTGTGCTGTAGTCCAACATAGTTGGAATCTTTCTATCTACCTTACCCAACAAATCTTCATTGACTATAACCAGAGTTGTTCCTGCAGGTCCCATGTTTTTTTGAGCCCCAGCATATATTAGTCCATACCGTTCTATATCAATTGGTCTTGAAAAAATATTAGAAGACATATCGCAAACTAATGGTAGCGAAGTGTCAGGCAATTGATGCATCTCTGTTCCAAAGATGGTATTGTTACTTGTTAAGTGTAGGTAACTAATGTCAGTTGGTATGTCATAGTTTTTTGGAACGTAGGAGTAGTTCTTATCTTCAGAAGTGGCTAATACTTGAACTGGTCCAAAGTGATTGGCTTCTTTGATAGCTTTCTTAGACCAAGCACCAGTGTCCACATATCCCGCTTTCCCATTGCTGTCAAGTAGATTCATGGCGGTCATATAAAACTGAGAGCTTGCTCCTCCTGTTAGAAAAAGTACTTTGTAATTTTCGGGTAGACTTAGTAGCTCTTTAGTTAGTGCCATTGCCTCTTCCAGCACTGCGACAAAGGCAGGTCCTCGATGAGATACTTCAAGAATTGAAAGGCCAGATTCTTGCCAATTGGAAACTGCTTCCGCCGCCTCTTTAATCACTTCTGCTGTAAGTATTGCTGGGCCTGCACTGAAGTTGTATTTTTTTGCCATTAGATGGATTGTGTGTTGAAAATTGAAAAGAAACCCAAAAATACTATTTCGAATGATTTCTATTCCCTTATTGGCTTTGATAGCGAAAATTTTGGGTTAATATTTTTAAATCTCCTGTTGCCATTTTAAACCAAATTATCTATCTTACATGAGTCACCAGAAACATAGTCTGTTTCGTTATTCTTGGTGAAGTAACAATCAAATTATTCCCATAAATACATTAGAATATTTTTTTCGAAAATATTCCTTTTTCGCTTGCGTGAATTGCTAAGTAATCGTACCTTTGCAATCGCTTTTGAAGAAAGGCGCAATACAAACGAAAAGATAAGGCTCAAAGCCTTGAAAATATTGACTTTCTACTAGATGATACAAATGTGTATCGGAATTTAGAAAGTTAAAGAAAGTTCATTGACACAAGGGAGAAGCGATATTTTTGAGGAAGACAAGAATATTAGCAGTACGTTTAAGAATTTAGAAAGAAAGACCACTAGCGGGGCTTCTACGGAAGTCCTTTAATAAATCGATTTTGATGCCTGT
>CALGJW010000523.1 GCA_937930025.1 uncultured Saprospiraceae bacterium
CACTCGCCCAACTTCCCAATCTATAAGTGTCTTTAATGCTACTTCAACATCGGCCACTTGATCGAAAGCTCGATGGAAAGTTGTTTTTAATTCTAGCTGTTCTGCCAGTGCCAACAAAGGTTCATTGGCTGCTTTATCCAATTCATTCTTTTCATTTAAACAGCCAAAAACAATTCCAGTAGCGCCTGCCAAATGAGCTTGCAAGATATCCGCTCGAATGATTGATAATTCTTCTTCATTGTAGACGAAGTCGCCTCCTCGTGGGCGTATCAAAACATGGGTTTCAATTAAGCCTGCGCAATGCTCGATTAAGCCTATGGAAGGAGTCAAACCACCTATACTCAAATCAACGCAAAGTTCTATTCTGTCAGCGCCAGACTCGGCTGCTATTTTTGCTCCGAGGATATCGGTTACGCAGAATTCTAATTTTTTTAGCATGAATTTTTTGTTTACGGTTTTGAAAAACGTGTATGACTACCAAATGGTGAAATTTTAAACATGTAAGAGATTCTAACATCATCCATATTTGGAGGCAGACTTACAATTAATCAAAATATTCATAGACAACTTCAGTTATTGCCCACCTTCTAACAAATCTAAATATTCCTCTATCTACTATTATCTTTAACAAATTTCCATACTCATCTTTTACCAAATAATATTGGTCTTTAGACTTATTCGTAACTTCATCACTTATCATGTTTATTTCTACGAGAATTATCTTTCCATTCTTTTTCTGAAATAATACTTCAATAGATTCATAATCTGTATGACTTGAAACTTTACGTCTCCGCTCAATTGGTTTATTGTTATCGCTGTAACGATAGAAATGCGTATCATATAATTCTCCCTTCACAAAACGTTCCTTTCGAGAAAGTAAATTTTCATCATTATAATAATAGATAGTTCCAATTATCGTATCTTCTGAATCTATATAAATCGATTTTAGAGGTTGACCAATGTCATTATAGTATTCAACCATTTCTCTGTCTTTCAAAAGATCGTATCTAATTTGCGTCCCATCATCTAGGTAATTAAATTCAAAATCATATAAAATCTTTTTTCGGCTTCCACTACTTTGAACTTTATGAGATACTAATTTTTCATTTTTATATTCATATAAGTCCGTCCTCAAACCTCTTTCTCTCATAAAATCAAATTTTTCTTCAGTCCTAATCAACTGATTTTGATTATTAAATTCAAACTCATACAGTGTCAACTCAGTATTTCTACAAAAAGTGTTTAGGTTTCGTTTTAATTTGTAATCGAAGTAAGGCTTTTTCCACTGAGCAATTTTAACATTTTTTATGTTTTTTAATTTAGCATGCGGTCCTGGTTGAAAATATTCATCTTGACCTTGACTTGTATAACATAGTATGATAAATAGAAATGATACTAAAAACTTAATCATAATCTTCAAAACTCTTATATCGAAAAGCACTTGACAAGTGATTTTCATCTGTTGTAAAAAAGGCCATTTTCAGCCCTTTCTACTCTTCCAACAAAATCTTATACTTACTATCATTAAGCACCGCAGTTTTTCCAGTTTCATGTGCATAGGTGAAGCCAGAATAAATAGAATATGCTCCCACTTCCCCTTTCTTATTCATCGCAATAAAACCAGCTTGCAAATCTTTGATATTCGGATGCTTGTCGATAATTCTATTGACAACTATTTCACATGCTTCTTGGGGCGATTTTCCATAGCGCATGGCTTCAACCACCATGGCTGAACCTGCTACTCGGATGATCGCTTCTCCTACACCCGTTGCACATGCTCCACCTACTTCGTTATCTAAAAATAGTCCTGCTCCGATAATTGGAGAATCTCCCACTCTTCCGTGCATTTTAAAAGACATGCCAGAAGTGGTACAGGAACCTGAAATATTTCCTTCCTTGTCTATGGCCAACATTGAAATGGTGTCGTGATTTTCAATATTTGCGATCGGCTTGTATTTTGATTCTTTCAACCATTCTTTGTACGCATTTTTACTGGCTTTTGTATGCAAATCTTTATGCTCAAATCCTTCTGCTTTTGCAAATTCGTAGGCCCCTTTTCCTGCTAACATTACGTGAGGTGTTTTATCCATAACTTTTCTGGCCACCGAAATAGGATTCTCTATATTTTGTAAAAAAGCAACCGAGCCACATCTACTTTTCTCATCCATAATGCAAGCATCCAAGGTGATATTTCCCTCCCGATCAGGATAGCCACCAATTCCTACAGTGGTAACTTTTGGATCCGATTCTACCACTCGAACCCCTGCTTCTACGGCATCTATAGATTTTCCACCGGCCTTCAGTATCTCCATGGCCTTTTTATTCGCAGGTACGCCATGGTCCCAAGTAGAAATAACCACAGGGAAGTCTATGGCCGAATTAGCTCCATTATTGGAATTTACATCTGCCTCAGCTTTACATGCTGTTTGCGTAATAATACCTAAGGTAGAAAGAGAAGTTACTTTAAGGAAATCGCGTCGATTCTTCATATGGCTAATATAAGTAATGCCTTTCAATTCAAGGATTTTCCCAGCAGCAAAGCTGATTTTAGCATATCTTTGTAAAAACGCAGTTGCAGTGAAACCCAACAGATTAAACACTATTAAAAATTCGCTCCCAAAAACAGTACTTCTCATACTGATTTCTTCATTTTGGGCTT
>CALGJW010000524.1 GCA_937930025.1 uncultured Saprospiraceae bacterium
GTGACAGTAGGCGCTTGTGGAGTTACACAAACTTTAAATCCTCCTGAATTGGGAACAGCGGTAGGAGACCAGTCACTTACTCTAACATAGTAAGTTATTCCAGGCGTCAAAGCAGGTGGGTTAAATTCAATTTCTATGGAACCAGGATCACCTGAAGTTGTTGCGCAATCTAATAGAGCCATTTGATCAAAAGCACATGCATCTCCTCGGTAAATAGCAATCTCTGGATTCACTATTGGTTGAAACCCATTTACTAAATCAGGGCAACCCACAACAGCTATGGTATATTCCAAAATAGTATCGGAGGAAACAAATGAAAACCAAACGTCTCTGCTTGGTTGATTAAAAAAACAAAAAGGGATATTGTCATTCCCAATGTCGCTTTGAGTAGCTCCAACATTGTTATACACGGTTGTATTTTGACAAAATGGTGCTACACCCAAATCAATAATTCCGTTGCAATCATCATTGACAGGTTGTGCAAATAATGTACTGGAATACAATAAGAAAAATAGAGGTAAAAATTTATACATCCCGATTGTTTTATCTTAAATCCTACTTTTAAAATTTGGTTTCTGTTTTATTTACTTTACTAAATTCAACTTATGTACAATCGAATGTTTTTGATTGTATAGTAAAAGAAAATAAGTTCCTGAAGAGAGATGCTCAAGGGATAGTTGAGTATTTAGAGAATTGATATTTTGATGAGCAACAATTTTTCCATTCTCATTTGTTACCAATGCTCTTAAATCTTGCAATACAAATTCGTCGTTGAAAACTAAATTTATTTTGCCGGAAGTAGGATTTGGGAACAATTCGATTGTTGCGGAAGAAAGATCATTTATTCCTACTGAACCCGTTACATTAACAAACATTGTGTAGGATAATTCGCTAACCTGAAAACCATCCCAAACTCTGAATTGGAATTGATCATAAGGCGAACCACTTCCACCATCCAACGGCACATAAAACAATGTGTTTAAGTCGTCCTCAGAAATAATATCCTCAAGATTTACCTGAGCTCCATTCAAATGCAGAATTCCTTTAGTTGGCAGACTTGCTATTTGAATACCTTGGAAGAAATCATCCACATCTGCATCTGAAAAAGGAAAGTCTCCGATTTGAAAATTATAAGGTGTTTCTACTGTTGTGGAAACGGTACTATCTGAAGAAAGTGGAAGGGTGTTCAACGCTAAGTAATACAAGATTCTATCATAATTATTATCATTAAAAGAGATGAAGGCTTTGTTCAAAAAATTGCCTGCATAATTACCTAATGTATGTCCAGCGACTGGAGGGTCAATAAGTTGAAAATTAGATTCTTCGAAAAAATATAGCGATTGATCAAAATTATAATTGTCATAATATCCTAATAGAAATCCTCCCCTATATTCCGTGAATAAGTCATTCAAAGTTTGATCGACAGGAGAAAGAAAAACTTGATTGATTTCTGATCCATTAAAACTGGCCAAATGAACATCGAAAGATTGAGAATTCTGAAGTTCAATAAATGCTATTTCTTGCAGAATTCCGCCTGAAGTTGGACCATTGTAAATAAAACCTGCGGGATTATTGTACAGCGTCCAGGATCCGTCAGTTTCATACTTGAAAAGTGATTCATTGTCAAAGTTGATGTCGGAGTATCCAAAGTAATTATCTCCTTCAAATTCGAATGGCTGAGCTGAAAAATTTTGAAATCCTAATGGCGGAGGTAATTCTATTAAGCCATTTGCATCAATTTTAAAAAGTTTTTGATCGAAATTTGAATCAAAAGCACTAAAGATAATTTCGGTATCCGATTGAAAAATATTATTAGGGAATTGATAGCCCGATTGTGTAGGAATTGAAACAAAATTTGATCCATCGAAAGAAAATAATTGAATTTCGAAGTTACCGGTTTCAAGTAGAAAATAACGCAAGCCATTAAGTACACCAAGATGCAAGTCAAATTCAAATCCTGCAGGTACATTTAAGTCAGAGAAATTAGCCCCATCAAAAATTCTTATTACAGGATCGAAACTTGTCACATCAAAATATTGCAAGTAAATATCGTCACCATCTTGAAATAAGAATTGAGCTAGGTCGCTTGCGTTTCCAGGAGCTGTAAAAACGGTAAACACTCCATTTTCCAATATTGCTAAGCTTCTATTAAAGTTAGCATCGTTTAAACTGACATAATGTTTTGATCCAATTTGCCGAAAATAATTTCCAAAAGAAAAACCACTTGGTAAGACCACATTGTTCAAAACCTCTCCATCATAACTGAAAAGAATTTGATTGAAATTTACGTCAAAATAGGAAAGATAAATCTCATCTTCTACTTGCCCGTAAATTTGATTAAAATCAAGGCCATTTGGAGAAGGAACCTTTACAAAGTCAAATGGTTGTGAAAATATAGGTTGCGTAGAGAATAGACTAAATAAAGTCAAAAGGCAATAGAAAAATCTCATTTGATAGTTGTTGGTTTTCGAAAAGTTGCATTTCTTAAACGGCCTCAAAAAACCGTATTAAGCCTTCAATGTTGCATGACGAAGTTAACTTAATTTTCTAAATATTTTCTCACAATTAGGCTTCTTCACGACTAGTCAATATCAAAATCATTTATTTTCCATTAAACATGAATTCTACTTTTTTTTTAATTGTCCGCTAGCAGTAATATTTGAGGTATTTGCTAAAGGCACTTGTTAGTTTAATTTATCGATAGGCAATAAAAAAAGCCTGAGAAGAACATGTCTTTTCAGGCTTTTTGCGGCTAAAAACTATCTATTTAAAGGTTAGATCCTAGAAGCAGCTAAATCCTTGTCGTTCAATTTTTGGAAATCATCTTCTTCAAATTTTTTCCCATTCCATCTTCCTAACCACTCACAATTCTTAGGCTGAGTAATTAAATAAGTGTTATAAGCTTGAACGGCTTTAGTCTTTTCCATTCTTTTAATTGTTATCGAATTCTTGTAGCCTTTGTTGATGTTGAAGTAGTATACTTCTTTGGCGTATTCAAACCTTTTCGTCTTTTTTCTTGACATATTTTAAGATATTAATTTAAAATTGTGTTGATCGAGTATCGAAATTCAAAAGATTTGTGTCTTAAGTAGCTATAAATCAACAGATTAAATAGCTTGTATAATTTCAGATACTCCCTTAATAAAAAATAACGTAATTATTGATGAAATAGTTCGTAAATAGCTGTATTTCTTACGAATAAACTAAAAGGAAGGAACCTCTCCTTTAGAAAGATTCCTTCTCCTACTATTCCATAATAAAAATCTACATTTTGTGGTATGGCTCATTTTTGCCATCAGACTGCGCAACTTCCATTCGCTTCTTAAATTCATTAGATTTCTCCAAATCATCCTTTTTAGCGTAGATCTCTTTTAGCGCTGTCAATGTACCAATATCGTTAGGATCGATACCCTCCGCCTTTTGAAAATAAGGTAAGGCCATATCAAAATTCTTATTTACTTCTATTTTCTTAGCATTGTACTTCACTGTTCCTTCTTTCGAATAATCTGAAGATAATTCGATCATTTGCTTCGTTAAAATTGCTGCTTTATTGTAGTACAAAGTTCCAACATTATAAAGAGCAGTATGATATTTCGGATCTAGTTCCAAAGCTTTGTTATAATATTCCATGGCCAGTCCAAAGTACTCATCTGACTTGGCAGAATTTCCAGCTTCGGTTTCTCTTGTAGAAAGATTATCGTACACATTTCCTAAAGTGGAAACATAAGTAGTATTTGTAGGATCCTTTTCAATTGCTACTTTGAGTCTTTCAACTAAGACATCCAATTTTTTAACTCTGAGGTAGTAGTTAATTTCTGCAATTAATAACCCTTCATCGTCAGGAAAAAGCTCTCTACCTTTTGACAACACTGCCACCGCTTTCGTTTCATCGGAGTCAATTAATGATCTGAAATATCCGTCATAAACGGAAGGTTCCTTATACTCAGCTTCATACAATTTGCCGAAATATTTTTTGGCGCCATCATTATTTTTAGAAATACTTGCCGCTAATCCTGTCATAAACATATGCTCGTTCATTTCTTCAGGAGTAGCTAATAGCTCGTTATTATTGTTTGCTGCTAAAAGTTCTTTTACCTCCAGTACTTTTTCAAACATTTTGAAGGCACCGCTGTAATTCTTTGATGTATACATCATTCGGCCAGCATTGG
>CALGJW010000525.1 GCA_937930025.1 uncultured Saprospiraceae bacterium
CGTTGGATCCCATTCCGCCGTTGTATTCGGTCTCATAGGTTGCTTGTCCATCGCTGGCAAAGCCTACTATTACATCTCCCGCTTTAATATCGTTGACAATAAGATCCGATCTTTTCATCCTAGCAAAAGCAGTATATCCCACATCAATGGTGCGTACTATGTCTCCGACATCAGCGGTTTCGCCTCCGGCCATATGTACTTTGCAGCCATGCGACTCCAACATTTTCACAAAATCTACCGCTCCATTAATGATTGTTCCGATGACTTCTCCTGTTATCAGATGTTTATTTCGCCCAATAGTAGAACTTAAAACGATGTTGTCCACACATCCTACACAGGCCATATCATCAAGATTCATTACAATTGAATCTTGCACAATTCCTTTCCAGACGTCAACTTCACCCGTTTCCTTCCAATACAAATAGGCAAGGGAGGTCTTGGTACCAGCGGTATCTGCATGCATTATATTGCAGTATTCTGGGTCGCCTGCTACAACATCTGGAAGGATCTTGCAGAAAGCCAATGGAAAAAGTCCTTTATCTAAATCTTTGATTGCAGCGTGCACTTCATCTTTGGTCGCTGAGACCCCACGCATATCGTAATGATACTGATCTGACATTCGGTGATTATTTCCTGCAAAGTTAATCTCTTTGCAGAAAAAGCTAGTGTTTTCCGTAAATAACAAAAGCCACGCAAAATGCGTGGCTCTTTATTCGGTTTTGGGACTAAGTCTTAATTACGAAGTTGGGATATAACGGTAATATAAGTTGTAGCGGTCTTCATCAATCTGATCAATTACGCCAATGTCTTTTACGTTGTTTAACGTACTATAGGAAATGCAAAAGCCATACCATATGAATTACTATTAATATGACTTAGAGCAAGTTTATAACCGGTATTTTCTCCCGTTTACCCTTGAACTAACGAAGGTTTGTTATTTTGGCTTTGTAAAATAAAACCACATGAAGAAACTAGCACTGCATTGGAAAATATTAATAGGAATGGTTCTCGGTGTTGTCCTTGGTATAGTTTGGCAACAATTTATGGATCAAGGATATGTAATTGGATTTAAGCGTGTCGCAATACCGATCACAAAACAAATTATTCTTGATTGGATTCAACCTTTGGGAACAATTTTCATTAATCTTCTGAAACTCATTGCTATTCCTTTGATTATCGCATCGTTAATAAAAGGAATTTCTGACTTAGGCGATATTTCGAAATTTTCAAAAATTGGGGGACGAACAATTGGCATTTATGTACTCTCAACCTTGGTTGCTGTATCAATCGGATTGATCACTGTAAACATCATAAATCCTGGCAATGGTATATCTGAAGAAACCATCAATCAGCTTATGGTAGATTATGGGGCTGATGCAGGGAATAAAGTAGCTGCAGCAAATGAACAGCAAGAATCTGGCCCCTTAGATTTTGTAGTTAATATAGTCCCTGATAATATTTTTGGAGCCGCCTCATCCAATGGAAATATGCTTCAGGTGATCTTTTTTGTTGTGTTCTTTGGCATATGTCTTTTACTAATCAAACCTGAACAGGCAAAACCAGTCAAGGACTTTTTTGACGGCCTAAACGAAGTTATCTTAAAAATGGTCGATCTTATTATGTTGACTGCTCCTTATGCAGTTTTTGCGCTATTGATGAATCTAGTCGTTAGTACTACAAACACAGAATTGTTTTCGGCGCTAGGCAAATATGCTTTTGCAGTTGTGTTTGGCTTAATACTTATGTTAGTAGTCTATCTAATCATCGTTAAGCTATATACAGGAAAATCACCCCAATTTTTCATGAAAGGAATTGCTCCGGCTCAATTACTCGCTTTTTCAACAAGTAGTTCGGCCGCTACTCTTCCAGTAACAATGGAACGAGTGGAAGAACATTTAGGAGTACAAAAGGAAGTCGCCTCCTTTGTTTGCCCGGTTGGCGCAACGATCAATATGGATGGAACAAGTCTCTATCAAGCTGTGGCGGCCGTCTTTATTTGTCAAGCATTGAGCTTTGATTTGACCTTCATGGATCAGTTAACAATAGTTATCACAGCCACCTTAGCCTCAATAGGTTCCGCGGCTGTACCTGGTGCAGGAATGGTCATGTTAGTAATTGTTTTAGAATCAGTGGGGCTACCTGCAGAGAAATTGGCCTTAGGAATTGCCCTCATATTTGCGGTTGATCGTCCTTTAGACATGTGTCGAACGGTAATCAATATTTCTGGAGATGCGACTGTTTCAATGATAGTGGCAAAGTCTGTAGGGAAATTAGGTTCACCAAAGGTCAAAAACTGGGATGACAATCTAGCTGAATAGCCTATTTCTCCCAGAAAAGTGTTAATTTTCTTTAACCTTGTAAGGCATAATAATTGACATATTATAAGGGTTTACTATTTGGTAGACATGATCCGAAATCTATGAAAAATATACTCTGGCTTTTTTTACTCTTTTCCTTTTCCTCATTCGCGCAGGAAGAATTAGACATATTTGAAAAGCGTATTAGCAATGGCGTTGAGCTTTATGCCACAAACGCAGGACCGATTCCGCTAAGTCTGGAAGTAAGTTTCAATCGCCTAAAGAACTTAAAATGTGATGTAAGCATTCCGCATATGGCCATGGTTCCAGCTGGAAATGAACCAGTTCGATTGTTGACTTTAACGGTGATTGACAGAAATAAAAGCCCTGAATATGATTTCAGGTTTAACTATATCCCCGGTGACGTGAATGCCAATCATCAAGACGACTTTGTCTATTGGCTGCCGTACAAACCTGGAAACTCGCATAACTTACACCAAGGATATCATGGAGACTTCTCTCATAAAGATGTTTATGCATTAGACTTCAGCATGCCGGAAGGAACAGCCATCTATGCAGCCAGAGGAGGTATAGTTACCGATATAAAAGAAGATTCCAATGTAGGTTGTGGTAACCCCAGTTGTAAGGGAAAATCGAACTATTTGGTAATCTGTCATGACGATGGTACGTTTAGCAATTATGTCCATTTGGAAAAAAATGGTGTCGCCGTCCAAGTGGGTGATCAAGTCGTTCAAGGGCAGCTTATTGGTAAAAGTGGTAACACCGGTTGGTCAAGCGGACCACATCTACATTTCGAAGTATATGCACGAGGGATAAAAAAGAACAAGTCCATTCCGACTGTATTCCTATCAGAATCAGGCAAAGCCATTCGCCTTTCAGAAGGAAAATCCTATAAATCCGTTCATAGCAAATAGTAACAAGCCCATCTTTTTTGCGTTAAAATTATATCCTAATGGGTCAGTATTTACCTTGAATTACTAGGTATTTACCTCCGCTAACAGTCAATAATTTTAAAACAAAAACTAATGGATACAGTAATTGCTACCTTGGGAATAGGATCCCGAGTCAAACATCCGTCATTTGGAGCAGGAGTAGTGATCAAATTACATAAGATCGCTTATGATATCTGTTTTGTCCAATATGGCATCAAAGAGGTTGGTAAAAACTACGAAAACCTTGAAATCATCGAGGCAGTTGAGCCAGAAGAAGGGGTTTCATTCAATGATGCTGAAAAATCACTTATCAAGATTCTAAAAACTTTTAATGCAGTTAACGAGACCGTTGCTTTAGGAGACAAGTGGAAGGATGGTTTGCTTATTTTAAAGCCTGCTGATGAAAGCTTGAAAACCAAAGAAATTCCTATAAATGCATTTTTCCATAAGATTGTAATGGTTAGAGACCGATTACGGGTTATGGAACAAAGAATTAATGCCTCTAAAGTCCTTTCAGATGAAGACAAGGTGAACTTGCAACAATATCTGACGAGAATTTATGGCTCCTTAACTACTTTCAACGTGTTGTTTAAAAATAAGGAAGACCATTTCAAAGGAGATTCTTCTAAATAGCTGGTGCTCAACTCAGTGTTTATACGCTTGATTCCTTAAACTTTAAAGGTGAATATTCAGTTAAGAATGAGAAGCGGGATTCCGTATCTTGCTTTTTTATTCAACAAGAACCACATTGATGAGAATCATTTTATTTGTAGCGCTTTTGTTTTCTGGATGTTTTGTTATTGATAATCAATACGAAGGAATAGCTCCGGGGCCTTGGAGAGCAGAATTAGCATTAATTCCGAGAGGTATCAAGGCAATTAAGGATAATCCTAGAAGGCCAGATGATCAACTTGAGCGGCTAATGGAAGACATACAAGACGGAACATTACCCTTCGTTTTTGAGTTGTTCAAAAATCCGGCAGGCAAAGATTATATAGAGATTATTAATGGAGAAGAGAGAATTCGAATTGACGGTGTAGCTTTTGGCCGTGATAGAGCCACAGGAAGAGATACCATATTGATTGACTTCCCTTTGTATGAGTCCTATATCAAGGCCAACGTAGAAGAAAAATTAATCAATGGAGTTTGGGTTGTCAAAACAAAGGATAATTATGAAATTCCTTTTTCAGCTCGCTTTGGACAAAACCATCGATTTACAACTTTAAATAAAAAACCCGATTTAGATCTTTCCGGAAAATGGGAAGTGACGTTTGGATTAGAGGAAAACGATCCTTATCCAGCAATTGGAGAATTTGTCCAAAAAGGAAACCATTTGTCAGGAACGTTTTTGACTGAAACGGGCGATTACAGATATTTGGAAGGTACCGTACAGGCAAATAAATTTTATCTAAGCACTTTCGATGGAGCACATGCTTTTTTGTTTTCTGGAAAGATATTGGAAGACAATTCATTGATTGGAAGTTTTCGTTCTGGTTCACATTATCGCACAACTTGGAAAGCGACAAAGAATCCAGCAGCAACATTAACTTCTCCAGATTCTTTGACCTACTTATTGCCAGGATATAATTCAGTCTCTTTTTCCTTTCCAGATACAGAAGGGAATATGACAAGTTTGGAAGATGAAAAATACCAGGGTAAAGCAAAGATCATTCAGATATTTGGGACCTGGTGTCCAAACTGTCGGGATGAAACTGTATTTTTAAAAGATTACTTAGCAAAAAATCCTAATCAAAATCTGAGTGTAATTGCACTTGCATTTGAAAAATGGAAAGACCCGAAAAAAGCACTAAATACAATTCGCAAGTACAAAAGTAAATTAGATCTTCCTTACGATATGTTAAGTGCTGGATATTATAATAAAAAAGAAGCTCAAAAATCATTACCGATGCTTAATGCAATTATTTCCTATCCGACGATGATATTTTTGGATAAAAATAATCAGGTGGTGAAAATACATACAGGTTTTTCAGGACCGGCTACTAGTACATTCGCTAGTTTTGAAAAAGATTTTAAAAAGACTGTTAAACAAATTACTCAATAATAAATAGCAATGCCTTCTCAGCAAATTACTTTAGCATATCATCAAAGAAATCAGCTTTTTGCTCAACAGCTTGAAAAGTGCTTTGCCAAAACTAATCTAGTCTTTGAACATTTGATTTGTAGAGAGGGTCTATTCTCTCCTACATACAATCAAATCTTATCAAAAGAACAAAATAAAATTCTTCTTTTGGTAAGCGACAATTATTTAAGGTCTGAAGCCGCCATGTCAGAAGGTTTAAGTACCCTACAAAACTTAATCAAGAACAATCAAATCACGCCGTTAATTATAGACGGTGTAGATGAAAATAATAAACCAGTAGTCACGGAGTTTGAAAGAATTGGTCAGATCATAAAATATATGAATTTCTGGCAAGACAATTATTTAGAATTAAGACAGGAAGGTAGAAAACGTGGTGAAATCGATGACGACTTAGAAATAAGAACCAGAAAAGTTAGAGAAGTCTCAACCAATGTTGGCGAATACCTGCGATATTTAAGAGATCAAAAGCCTGCTTTTATTGCGCCTGTGTTGGCAGACAAATTTGAGACCTTCAAGATTTTTTTTGGGATAACAGGAGAAGTTGAAACTGGATTTTTAGAAACAGCAATTTACCAACCAGCGGAAAATTCTAATGGTGTATCAAATGAAAGGCAAAAAGATATTCCATCTGCAAATAGCCCTGAGATGGAGAAAAAGCAAGTGGTAGAACCTTCTGCTGCTGCATCTTCCTTGTCGAACACCAAACCTATTATTGAGGAAGTGGTTGAAAATGAAAGCGAAATACCCTCCGAAAATAAAGTTAAAGAATCCACTGAGCTACCGAATCATCCAAAAGAAATTGAAGCTGACCTTTTCGAGAATACGGAATTGGAACAGGGAGAAATCGATATTAATTTAAGTGACATTCCTGGAATAGATCAAATCATTGCGAGAAATAAAAACCAGGCAAACAATTTCACGGAAGAATTTATAGCCGAGGAACCTCCTTTTCCCACAGAAATTAATATGCCAGCAGAAATTGAAGAGAAAGAGAATCTACAAGACCCCAAGCCTAATATTGAAGAAATAAATATACCAGAACCTATTGAAGAAGCAGCCAAAGAATTCAATGAAACTCCGGCTATAAATCCTGTTTCAGAGCCAATTGAAATGAAAACTAACAATCAAAAATTTTCCATACCAGGTTTTTTAGATGACTTGATCGAAACAGATAAAGAGGTTATCAAAGAAATAAAAATTGATGAGGAGTTAGAAAACGTCTCCAATTTACTTCACGAGAAAAATTACATAGCAGCTAAAAATAAATTGGAGCAACTTAGTAATCAATTCCCAAGGGATGCTAGAATCTGGAGTGATTTGGGAAAAATTGCGGAAAATCAAAAAGACTATATTCTTGCCTCTACTCAATATAGCCGAGCACTTGAATTGGACCCTACTCTTCCGGGGTTAGATTACAAAGTTGGATTGATAATTTCCAACTACTATCCCGATCAAACTGAAAAAGCATTGCAATATTTCACTACTGCGATTGCAAAAGATCCTACACATATAAATGCATTGTATCAAAAAGGAATTCTCTTAAATGAAAAGAAAAAAAATAGTCAAGATGCTATACCTCTTTTCAAACAAGTTCTTTCTTTAGCCCCGAATCATGAGTTTGCAAATTACGATCTGGCTTTAATTTATTATGATTTGAAAGACCGAGAGAGTGCGTTGGACTTCTATACTCGAGCTTTTAAAAACAACCCAGAGCTACAAACCCCTGAAAACGACCTTGCATTCGGTTTTATGCTAGATGATGCTCCTTCATCAGCAAATAATTTAGAAGCTGCGCAATCCATCAAAACAAATGTTGTCGAAAAACCTAAGCTGGAAGAAAAAGCTATTCAACCTAGTGTTGATCAAACCATATTAATAACTGGCGCAACAAGTGGAATAGGAAAAGCCACAGCCTTAGAATTCGCCAAGGCCGGTTATAGAGTTATTCTTGCCGGAAGAAGAACTGATCGTTTAGAAGCCTATTCTAAAGAACTAAAATCAATTAATGCTAATATTCAATTTTTAACCTTTGATGTCAGAGATATAAAATCAGCTCAGACTGCTTTAAACACTTTAGAAGGTAAATTCTCAGAAATCAATTTGCTAATTAACAACGCTGGATTAGCTAGTGGTCTTGATTTCATTCACGAAGGGAATCTGAAAGATTGGAATACAATGATTGACACAAATATTAAAGGCGTTTTATACATGACCCGATTACTGACGCCACATATGGTTAAAAGAGGATCCGGTCACATTATCAATATATGCTCTACTGCTGGCCATGAGGTATATCCCAAAGGAAATGTTTATTGCGCTACAAAACACGCAGTAGATGCGCTTACAAAAGGAATGCGCATGGATTTACACAAACATGGAATAAAAGTAAGTCAGGTTAGTCCTGCTCATGTAGAAGAAACTGAATTTGCCAAAGTTCGCTTTCATGGAGATGAAGAAAAAGCAAAAATCTACGAAGAATTTAATCCTTTAAAATCTTCGGATGTGGCTAAAACAATATTTTTTATTGCCACCCAACCAGACCATGTAAACATCCAAGATGTATTGATGATGGGCACCCAACAAGCGAGTAGTTTGGTAGTTGATAAAAGTGGTAGAAAATACGATTAGGGAACTAAAACCAATTTCTCAACGGCAGAATAGGCACCTTGTGCAACTTTTAGAAAATACATTCCTTTAGGCAGGTCACCCAAGTTTGAAATCTCGAATTTTTCAACTTCCAAAGACTTTCCCTTAAACACTAACACTCCGTTTTGGTTGAATAACTCCCAACTAACTTGGCCTTCATTTTGGACGGTTATTGTAACGCTTTCCTGAACAGGATTAGGGAAAAAATTGAAATTCTTCGTTGGCGTATTCAAAACACCCTTTGAAATTTTCAAATCCCAAGTTTCTCCATTATCTCCAGAAACATTTCCTACAGCTAGATTCCTAAAATCAGTCGCCAATGTAATTTCGACTTCCGGTTTAAATTGCAAAATGGGAGCATCCAATTGCTTGTCTTTTCCAGTTGACGATGTCCAAATAACTGAAAGTCCATCCGGCATTCCATTTACGTACATTCCTTCTATGAAATCAGTTGTCAATAGATCATTTTTGTTAATACCATTTAGCTTAAATTGAAAACCACTAATTCCGTTTTGATTATTAAAAACTAACTGCTGCTCCTTTTCCTCATTTGTCAAAATTGACAATGGAAGAAAGGATCGATTAGAGGCGTTATCTGAAAATTGCAAATTCGCATTGCCGCTCACATCTCCAACTTTTAATGCCCAAAAATCTCCATTTGCTCCGGCATCTGAACAACTTAAATTACCGGGAATTGGATTTACAAAAGCATTATAGTTATCAGTGAAAACAAATGATTCTGGAACAAATGTCCACACCCCTTTAGCAAATATGGTATCAATTAATAGTATGGAACGTTGAATAAGAATTGCATCAGTTACGGTTAAATCATTTGAGCCATTGACATCACCAGCCACCTGAGCTAATAATGGTAAGGTATCCAATAAAATAACATGCCGCTGTAATTGAACAATATCCAGTACTGTTACCCCATTGTTGTTCGGCCCTGTTTTTCCTAAATCCAAAACACAATTTGGCTGAGGAGTGTAGTTCAAGCTATACAATCCATCAATATCTGTGGTGACAGAGTCAGTGGCAATTTTCACAGTAACATTTTCAACTGGGTTACCATTCATCGCCATTACTTCTCCCAATACCGTAGCTTGGCTTGGGTTAATAATCGGCTCTAAATCTAAAGTAAAAATAGAACGGCCATAAGTACTGGCCACTAGCCTATTATTCACGGTATCCAAATCCATATCATAAACAGGAATACTTGGAAATCCGTTGTCTAACATATCCCAAGTTGATCCTTGATCAAGAGAAGCATAAACACCAAAATCAGTTCCTACGAATAAAATCGAATCATTGGAATTGGGATAGATAATTAATTCGTTAATTCCTACAGCCGGAAGATCACCCGAGATGTTGGTCCAGCTATTTCCCTGATTATTTGAAACGTGAATCAACGGAGCATTTTCACCATCTCTATATCCTGAATGCGTAAGAAAAACTCTATCTCCATCAAGTTCTGAAGGAATCACTCGGGTAACGTATCGATCTGGTAGCCCAGTGGTAATTAATTCCCAGGAACCATTCGCTGGTCTTCGCCATACTAGTCCATCTGATGTTCCGACATAAAGCAATCCAAGATTTATAGAGGACTCGCTAAGATGAGTAATAATATGAAAACGAGTGGCATTGCTAGCGGTATCAGACTCAGTTAGATTCGGACTAATGGATTCGAATTGAGTCGCACCATTGGTTTGATCATAAGCAAATACTTCTTGGGCCCCGGTATAAACTAAATCGGGATCAGAAGGACTTAGAAAATAATACATATCCCAAGGCTTTGTTTGACCTGCCAGTCCATTAGAGAAATACAATATACTGAGTCCGTTATTCTCTGTCTTGTAAATGTTTCCATTTTGAGTTTCGACGTAAAAAACATTTGTGTTTGTCGGATGAAACACGACGGAGAAGCCATCTCCCCCAAAAAAACGAGTCCAATTGTTGATAACTGCAGAATCTCCAAAAGCAGTTCCATTGTCCTGCATTCCACCATAATAGGTGCCAGGAGCAAAAGGGTCCACGGCAACGCGATAGAACTGATTAGTCGGAATATTTTCCATATCTACCCAGGTTGAAGTTCCGGCAAGCATTTTGTACAAACCGCCATCGGTGGCTAACCATAAATTATTATCTGCATCGATTCGAAGATCATGGGTGTCAGCATGCTGATTACTCATCGTGCTATTATTGGTGAATCGACCCCAAGTATCTCCTCCATCTAATGAACGCCAAAGATCTATGGAACAATGATATAATACTTGATCGCTAAATTGAGTGGAGCGTATCTGACCAAAGTACCAACCGAATCCTCCTGAAATATTTTCTAAACCAGTTCCATTTTTTTTCTGCCAACTTAATCCTGCATCATCGGTTTGATAAATTCCTTCAACTTGAAAATCTGTTCCAATATATTCTGCATAAAAACGATTAGGGTTAGAAGGATTAGGAGTGATTCCAATTCTACATTGGTCAGTTTGTGGTAAACCATTAGTGATTAACGACCAATTATTTCCACCATCTGCAGAACGATAAATTTTTGCTCCTTGACCGGTAATAACTGAAGTGCTACTACTTCGAATTCTATCCCAACCTGCTGCTAATAAAATATTTGGATTGGTCGGATGCATGACGACATCAATTACCCCAGTTGAATCCCCTAAAAATAAAACTTGGTTCCAAGAAGCTCCACCATTATCAGATTTATATAATCCTCGATTCGAATCTGGCGCAAAAGGAAAACCCATTGCTGCTACATAAATATTATTTGGATTAACCGGATCAATTACAATTCTGGATATCACTCCTGTTTCTGCTAAACCAACTTGAGTCCATGTCTCGCCGCCATCAATTGATTTATGAACGCCATCCCCAGTGAACGGTAATCCTGTTAAATTATGATCTCCTGTTCCGGCATAAAGTTCTTGTGGATTGTTTGGATTATAAACGATTGCTGAAACGGAAGAATATTCTGCATCATCAAACACAGGATACCAGTTCTGTCCAGCATCCACCGTTTTATAAATTCCACCATTTGAAAAACCGATCAATAGCGTATCAGCACTGGTAGGATGAGGTGCTATAGTATTGATACGTCCACCAAGATTTCCAGGGCCTTCTAAACGCCATTGTGTATTTGCACCAGGAATTGATTTTTGCAGATTTTTAAACTGTTTTACTTGTGATTTGGCTTGCGCCATTGCCTTGAGGTCAGGGCTTCCATTTGGATAATTATACCTTATGTTTAGAAAATCACTAGGCGCATTTTTATGATCAATTTCGGTAAATTCTGCTTCTCTTTGATCCTGACAAGACCAAGTTAAGCAGCATAGTAATATTCCGAAGACAAAGCCAAAAAAAGCTTTCATAGTCACAAGTTACGGGTAAATAAGGATTGAGCGCTAATTTTTTATCCTAGGATCAAATTTGAACGGTTCCGTGCCCACTAATTTAATAGATTTAAAGGTTGGATGATTGGTATTGAGGACATAATTAAACTCATTTGGTATGATGGCCGACGGAACTTTGAGCACTGCCGATTTGGCCTCATCCATCCATTTATCTCCAATGCTTTGACATATTCCTATATTTTCATATTCGAACCAATTCTTAGGTAGGTCTTTGAGTTTAATTTCCGAAATAGTCAATCTTTTGGGAATATCAATTAACATTACTTTGAAAGTACTTTCTAGTCCTTCCCCACTTCTATGTACTACATTTTCTAGGCAGGCCAATGCGCGGGAACTCGCGGCATATATCACCATTTTTCCTTTGGAATTCCAACGGGCAGAATTACCTGAGGCGGACAACTTTGTTGCCCATCGGGTATGGGAAATACGATATACTATCATGAACTAGGCTAAATCTCCGTATTCAATACGTATCAACTCTTCTAAGATCAAATCAATGCCTGTCCCAGTAATCATAAGCTCGTAGGGAATCTTTCCTCCCAAACCAAATGCAGGCTTGAGTAGCCATTGCTTGAAGCCGCTGAGTTGGCCAAAGACAAAAATCCCTTTTTTATATAAGGCTAAAAGTTTAAGGAGTAATTCACTATTTCTTGGATTAAATTTCTTTTGATCCTGCTTGTATCTATTGATGGTCTTCAAAGAGATTTCAAATATCTCTTCTGCCAATTGATTTTTATTGATGCCGGAAATTTCAACGAAATCAAAAAAGACTGCTGTACTCAATCCTTTCATTGAATGATTGACAATAGAAATATTGTCTTTGATACTATTTTCATATTTAGAGAGAATTCGCTCTTGATTCATCATATTTCGGACTTTAACCTCCACAAAGATACGGAAATTTGTCCAAATAATCAAGACAATTGTCCAAGTACGAAATTTACATTTAAGCTATTTTCTCCCTAGAATCCATTTTAGATTCAGTAAACTCAAAAATACCACAACACCGAGCCAAACATACATCCACATCTGGGCAGGCATTATCGGAATAGTCTCTGCATAGGCACTAAGATCCGAAGAAGGCCCCACTCTAAAATCTTGGATGATATAAAGCAAGGATGCCAAGCCAAGAAACATAAGTATTTCTCTATCGAAAGTTGTCTTGTCGGCGATAAACCAAATGCAAGCCGCAAAGAAGATTAACAAGCCGGTTGAGTAGAAAGAATTAAACCAAAATAATCCAGTGAAAGCCATTAACACAGCCAAAATTTTCAAAGTATAGCCCGACCATTTTTCATATCTAGCTCCTACAAAGACTAAAAGATTTCCCAAGATCGCCGAGCCTATATATCCACCCATAAGAATAATTGCTCTAGAGCCACCTCGGGTTCGTGTAAATCCCGAACCATCGTTATTGATTTGTATACCTTCGACTGAACCT
>CALGJW010000526.1 GCA_937930025.1 uncultured Saprospiraceae bacterium
CCCAGTGGTGGTGATGGAAAGTGATTTGTTGGAATTACCTCGTAGAAATGGCACGAAGCAACAAATTCCAATTAGGCTAAGTTCACAACTTATTAATTGCATTAAATTAAAGGGTGCTGATAAGAATCGTACTATTAAGCCCAAAAAAATGCCTACAAATCATATACCCACTTCCCCTTCTTTATTGGTAGAGGATATGAAAGCAATAATGGCGGAAGCTCATTTATTAATTCCTAGTTTATTTTCTTCATGGATTACAAGGGAAAAGAATATTGCGGAACTATCGAGTAGAGGGACTCAAATTATTGATGGGTTCAAGCGGGAAATGACCAAGTCTGCAAATTTGCCAAATTTGGAAGTACAGCCTGTTTCTTTAAATAATACGCTTGTTGCTACTTTTACGAATACCAAAGGAAAAGGACATTTACCTCATCCGATAGGATGGACTCAACAAACGAAGCAAGCTTTCTTATCGGACAAAAGACTTGATCCATTTCTTCCTGTTAGTTTGAATTGGGAATTGGCTTTGTCGCCTATCAAAAAAGAAAGTAATGTGTATCCCAAAAATATTTTAACGGACAATTTTGAACTAGATGAACACGCAATAGATTTAGATTATAAAAAAACTAATATACCCGAGTTATTAGCTGCTCCTAAACCTATAAAAGGTACTACCTATATTTCTAAAAAAGCAACTTTCAGCTTGACCCATCAAATTGATAATTTCATTGAAAACAATCCTAGCGAATTTGATGAAGTATTAAAAAGTATTTCTGACAGTTTTAGGAATCGGGAAATTACTACCCAGACCATGAGTGGTTTCAATATAGATCAATTGTCAAAGTTTTATATCCCTCAGATTCCAGTTAATAAGTTAACTACTAAAAAATTGTCAAAATACGCTCGGCCTACTTTTTTAATCAAGAAGGCGGTAGATGCTAATGAGGATGATAATTGGTACGATGATATTTTCAATGGGCAAGCACCAGCCCCCATGTCTAGGTCTTTTTTTAGTCCATTGAGAGGAGGGGCAATGTCTTTACGAAATATAGAAATTGTTGATGTTTTTGGACAGACTATGAAACTTAGTTCATCCACAAAAACAGAAGGTGCTAATCAGGTAGCTCCTGCGATGGGTTTCCCTTCGCCTCAGACCGATGATGCCAAACAACATAAGATATTTTTGTCTCCTAGAATTTTAGCCCCCACCCGACTGTGGTTTAGGTGGCTGGGAGGAGATCATGCCACGGCGGAGGAACACGATGATTTTGTAGAAATGAACAGCCATCCCTCCTCCTCGCCCGTATGCGGTTGGATTGTACCCAATCATCTAGACAATAGCTTATTTTTTTATAATATTGATGGCCAATCAATTGGCTCTTTTGGATTAGAAAGTGGTCGCTTGCAATATAGAACGAGAGCTGGTAATTGGAAAAACCCATCAGATGATTTAACAATAGATTTGGAAGATGCCCCTATCAATGAGCACCTTGCCAATTATATGCGGTATATACACGAAAGAGGGCCTGCCTTTTTGGCGATGCTCATGCAAACCATTCTTCAATCAGACCAATACATTAATCCATCAAAGTACGCCCAAGATCCTTCTTTAGCCGTATTGATGGGGCGTCCCCTCGCCATTACTCGTGCGGTTATGAGTATGGAGACAGCAGGGCATGTCTTGCCAATTAATCAAGATTTAAGAAGCTTAGTAAAAGCAGCAAAAAATAATACGGTCTCTTATCAAGATAGAATGAAAACAGAGATTGCTGGTCTTGACCAACTTAACATTCCATTGCGTCTTGGCGACTTGGATAATGTAGATGATGGCTTGGTAGGATACCTGATTGAAAAAGAAGGGGAACCTACTTATCAAGGTATTCCTTTTTACTCTTCTTATAGCTTAGATGAAAAAATCATACCTAAGCCATCCCCTCAAACCATCCAACTGCAACTGAATGGACCGCCTATATATCTAACGATGTTGATAGACCCTCGAGCACCGATACATGCTACTACGGGCTTACTACCTGTAGAAAAATTAGAAATACCACCAGCGCATTATGAAGACCTGCTACAACAATTACACCTGACTTTTTTCACCATGCCTGTATTAGAAAAACGAAATAGTTTGGTTGTACCTATTCCTACCCATAATGGCTATTCTTGGTCATGGGTATATCCGGGCAATCAATTACCAATCTCTTTAGAAGAAAACGCTGCCAATCAAAATGCTACTTGGGATTATAGTCCACAAACCTTATTAGAAGGCTGGCTTAAGTTGAGTCCTGATCCAAAGACATCTGAACAAAAAACTAATTAGAAAAATAAAATAAAATCAATCCAATAACTATGAGTGAAGAAACCATTAAAGTTGAAATAGTAAATCCTTCCAAGGAAGGAAAGTTTATTTATAAAGATCAAACCAATGCACTTCAAATTAGCTTGATTAATGATGGAGTGGTAAATTTACCTTCTGCAAAGAAGGAAGGAAAGCTAACCATTTCTGTTGTTTTCAAAAAAGAAAGGCTTGTTGAGAAAAAACTTACCATTGATAAACCAGATGGATTGACGGTAGGGGACATTGACGACGAAGTTGGAGGTGAATTCTTAACGCTATTGCTTTACCCCCCAGAGAATGAAGTTTGGAAAGCAGGAGATAAAAAACTGTTTTCTATAGATAATATCCAAAATAAATTTGAAATAAAAAATGAAGAGAAGGGTTTTCCAATTGAAATCATTGTAGGCTATGAAGACGGGGATTTTGAATTGGTAGAGGAATTATATAGCCATGTACATAATGTGCCTGTGCAATCATCTCCAAATCCAAAAAACAAGGACATAAGCGAAGTGTTAGATGTTTTTCTAGAAAACCAAGGTCAAATTTTTGTGTCTCCCCATGTAAGTGATCCCATTTTTAATGAACTCACCTTAGTCGTTAAAAATAAAGGAACAGGTTCATTGTTCGAGGGACATTCTGATATTACACCTACTATTTCTGTCGAATTCGTATATGGGGAGACTATAGGCAGTTTAGCTCCTGCTCCAACGGAGGAAGAAAAAAAAATGTCAATCGGGAGTGCTTGGGGTTTCAAGCCAGGAGCTGTTAATAGTTCAGTTAGGACCAAATGGATAGCAGATCCAGGACCAATAATCACGAAACATCCTTCTAAAAATAAGGATAAAGAGGTGAGTTTTCCAAAATGGATTTTCCGATCAGAAGGTATTAATAAAAAGGGCTTAGGCACAGGAGCAGAAGCCACCGTAACTTTTTCTCTTAATCAAATTGTATCCCTTACGCCACCTGGCCACACCCAAATGATGGTTACTTTTAAAAACTTTGAAAATGACAATATCCGTTATAATGATGAGGTATTTATGTTGGATATAGTGAAAGAAAATCCACCTTTAAACCGAGGGGTCACCAATTTCTTTTGTCCAGAACCAGAAATAAAAGTTGTAAGTAAGAAATATGGCAGTCCGAAAGTAAATCTAAAATGGAATGGATTTAAGGTTGATAAGGTCGACATTCTTACCCATTATCCGAATGTTCCAAAATATTCTTGGTCGAGAGAAAATGAAAGTAATGGAACCAGTAGATCCGTTAAGGATATTCCTTCTTATGATAAAGTTTTTGACTATAAAACTGCTACTATTGAACTTCCAATGGTAAAAGAAATGGGAACCATTTCCTTTACTATTATTGCACGTGGGAAAAACGGTGCTTTTCTTAATAGTAAACAGTGTATGGCTTTTGTTTCTCCTGACCTTTTCTATGACTCCAAAACTGGTCTAAGCTATGATACTATGAAGGTAGGGGAGCGGTTATGGATGACAGAAGATTTGACAGTAGGCAAAGAAAAACTCCATGACTTTGAAACGGCTATGCTACATGCTAATGACGGCTGGCGATTACCAACAAAGGAGGAGTGGGAAGCAGATTTTATTCAACCGCAAGCAGTAAGTATTGCTGAGTTCCACAATAAGTATAGCGAAAAGCCACATGAGTATAGGCCACCTGGAATTGGAAGTAGCGGTTCTCCTGCCCCAATTGGTCCTGGTGGTTTTGGTGCTGGCCCTCAGCCTCCAGGTGGTCCCAGAGGTGGGTTTGGTCCTCAACCACCAGCTGGGCCGACAAGCCGTCCATCAGCAATTTTTAGAAATTTAAATCCTTCTGTGTACCGCTTCGGTCCAACACTCTTAGGACGTAAAAGTAGTAGCGGGGGAAAAATTGATGAAAAGAAAAATAGTTATTTTTGGTCTGGTGAAGAAACAAAAGACGTAGGCCGTTATGTGTCTGTCAAGCCAGATAAACACGATATGAATAACTATAGCATAGCTTACGAATCTGCTCCATTAAAAAAAGAAAATAAACTAGCCGTTAGATTTGTAAAAGACCTCACTATAAATGAACAAAATGGTAAGACTGGAGCTGAAAAAAACTATATTTCTGTAAACAAAGTTATTTGTAAGGAAATTGAATTTGAGCGGATATTGCTTCACAAATGGGTTGGAACTCTAGTCCAAAACCAATACCCTTTTTCCTGCGACGAGGTAAATCGAGGGTATCGTCGAGTTCATTTACGGACTTCATCCGGAATCGATTATGTACTAGATATTGGTGGAAAAGAGGTAAGAGAAATACATAATAATCAATTGCTTAAGAAGTTTGAAATTTTAGAATATTATGGTTAGCCTATGTTTGAAATTTGTCCAGCACTGGGAAAGTGCTGGACAAAATGCCTAGGTTTTGCTGGACAATTTTCCATTGTCCTGCAAATTTATCTTACAACTGCAAATTGATTTTTTCCAGTCTGCAGTATAGCTTTGGATAGCTAGCTAAAGAATTATAAAATACCTGTCAAATGGTTATCTGTCTCATCTATGAATTCCTTTCTTTCTGACACTGCTAAATCTACTGCCGCCTCAGCATCAACCAATAAACACCATTTTTTCTGTCCCTCTGTTGCCTTAATACCGCCTTCTGATGTTGCTTCATCATAATAGGATTTACCTTCAGTGACTTCTGTTGCAGTACTTCTGAGGATAGCTCTGATTTCTTGAATGGTTAAATCACGGTATCCTTTATCTCTACGATTTTGTAGCATTAATGCTACTACACCAGCTATTTGAGGAGTGGCTGACGAAGTGCCACTTGCTAATTGCCATGAAGAGGGATAGAGAGCACGACCTTCTGTACCAGAACGGTGAAAGAAGCTATTAACAATGCTATTATTTTTTAAAACAATCTGATCAAAAAACGTTCTCTTTCCATTCGAATCAACTGTACTTCTTTGGACAATACTGAACTCCCCTTTTCTAAATTTGACTTTACCAGACTTTAGAATTTCATCATTGTGCACGATTAAAGGATCATTGACTGGATCAGCTGGTAGCCAGATATACGCAGCATCAGGATAGTTTTGATTAGGGTATCCTTCAGGACTATTTTCTTTACCTATAACACCACATAAACCACATATGTCAGGTAAAAAATCTTTTGTGGCGGTAGCATAATTGGAAGCTTGC
>CALGJW010000527.1 GCA_937930025.1 uncultured Saprospiraceae bacterium
ATTGGACGGCAAGCCAATTGCAGAAATGAAAAGATACAGAGATGAGCTTGCAGATATGAGAAGCAACTTGAGTTCTTTTAGTTTTGCCATGAGGAATGCAAAGAAAAAAATTGATGCATTGAAACGTGCAGCGAATGTAACCAAGGGAGATACTAAGTCAGTAGTAAAAAGCATATTCGAAGCGTCTCAAACATTGGAGGAGTTGGATTTAAAAATCAATGGAGATGAAACGGCTGAAGATATAGGAGAACGTACCAATCCAAGCTTTAGAAGCAGGTTTGGTTTTGCAAGAGGAGGAGCCAGAGGTTCTTATGGGCCAACGAAGATGCAGAAGGAAAACTTTGCACTTGCGAAAAAACAGTTGGAGCAACATAGCGGAGAGATTAAGACCTTAATTGAAAAAACTATTCCTGCGATTGAAGCTGCATTGATTAAGTTGGGTGCGCCTTATATTGAAGGGCAAGGAATTCGGGGGTGAAGAAGGTAAAAAGGCAAAATGTAAAACTCAAAACTCAAAAGTGTCGAATAACGTAGGTGTGATTTAATTTGAATTTCGAACTAAGCCCCTGAGGGGCAAAATATTTATAGAAATAAACATCACCACACATGAATTTCAGCATCGGAGGGGCGTTAAAAAATGAATAGTGCCGAAGGATGAATTTTGTCACCTTCGGGTAAATACCCCTTTAAAATTGCAAATAAAAATTATATTTGCTATTCAAGAAAATGAGGATCATGAAATTCAAAGCAGTTACCATTCTTACGATATTATTTAGTCTTGCCCTATTAGCGGGTTGTGGTGGAGAAGAACCTAAGAAGAAGAAAAAAAAGAAGCCCAAGACTGAGCAAACAAAGGCGAAACCAGCGGAAAAGCAAACTGCTCCAGATCCAACCTCTGGCATGTCTGCTGAGAATATTGCCAAAGCCAAAGAACTGGTAAGCAGTACTGACGAAGATGCTGTAGAAGCTGTCGATGGCAAGAAATCTTATAAAAAATTCTGTTCTGTCTGTCATGGTTTTAAAGGGGACATGGCTATCAATGGGGCCAAAGATTTAACAAAAACCAAAACTAATTTGGAAGAGCGGGTTGCACAGATTTATTTTGGTAAAGGATTAATGACTCCATTCAAGGGTGTCATGAAAGATGAAGAGATTATTTCTGTAGCGAAGTATGTGGCTACATTGCGGAAGTAAGACAGAGTTCAACTTCCTAAATTAGGTTATCAATTCTACCCTTAATTGTAGATTGGCACAAGCGCTGCAAAAGGAAGTATGGAAAAATTAATTGCGATTGAGACAGCCATTGGAACAATTGAAGGACGCGATGCCATTTTCATAGACAGCATAGATTATTCCTCAGTTACCACACTTATCCTAACTGGTAGTTTCAACCAAGGTCATCAACCAGATCTGCCCTTCAAAATTATTTTCAACAAAGTCGTTTATCTAAAATCTGTTGAGCTTGATTTCGATGATAGAAATCAGGGGCCAAGTTTTGGCATTGTCGAGCAATCGACTCTGTTGAAAAGTTTTCATGAACTAAACCACTCTGGGAAAATCAATACAAATCATCAACATTTTTATTTTAGGACTTATGATACCGTTTTTGAGGTTGTGGCGGATGGGTATGAGTTGGGTTTGTGAGGACAAATTCCGTATATTTAGTGTTCATATACTTGAATACTAAACTTAATTGCTCCATGAGATATCTTCTTACTATTTGTTTGTTATTTTCCTTTTTTCTTGTATTGAGTCAAGATGTTTCAAAGGAATTAGAAGTTGGCGAAGCCTATAAATTACAAGTAGGATATGAATTAGAGGAGATATTCCATGAAGATGAAAAATTCCTTTACTGTTTGTTCCTAGACGATTCGTTTTCGGGCGGAAATAGAAAATCAAATATTTTTAAAGGATATTCGCCTACAGTTTATCTTCGAAAATTCAATAAGGACCAAGAAGAACAAAAAGTAATAGTAGATGATGATTTCCTTCCTAAAGGCCACCGAGTTGAAAAAATATTTACCATGAACGGAAAACCACATTTATTTAGCTCTAGTAAAAACAAAGAAGGAAATACTCGCACTTTGTACTATTCAGAAATAAATCTTAACACATTGCTCCTTGAGTCGAATTTAAAAAAAATAATGTCTATTCCATATATTAGAAAAGGAAGATTGTTAAATTATAAATTTGTATTCAGATCTTCTAGCGATGATTCCCATCTCTTAATCTACGCAGGACATCCAGCGAAATTAGATCACGACAAAAGAGAAGTTTCCATAGTCTCAATAGATACTAATGCGAACATAAAATTTGATTCCTTAATTTCTTTGGAATATGATAATCAGATTATTGAAATTGTTTCTACCTCAATTAGTAATGACGGAAAATGGTCAATGCTAATTGAAACTAATAAATCATCTGAAGACATGAAACTAAAAGATTTAGTAACTAAATTTTCTGCACGCGACGTGAAACTAAAACTATACTCTCAAAACAATGAAATAGGAGTTTTTTCAAAAATACTTAAACACGAAAAAAACACTCCATTTAAATACGTCAAACTTTTTTATTCGCGAAACGAGAAATTGCGGCTTATAGGAACATACACCTCCGAATTAGGAAATTTTGCAGAAGGATTGACAATTGGTGAGTTTGATAATTCGCTCGAACTAACATCAACTACCCAATACCCTTTTGACGAAAAGTTGATGCTGGAAGGGGAGTCAATTAAGCACATAAAAAAGCTTGAAAAAAGCTTTGAAAAAAACAAAGAAAACGACATGAGTCAGTTTTGGATTCGGAATCTATTTATTGACCAAAATGATAATTTAACTCTGGTAGGATCAAATTACAAAGTACACCAAAACGAAAGGAGTTCTAACTCCATTCCTAGTCAAGGAAACCCATTCCCAAGAACTGGTTATGCAGGCACCTCAATCCTTTACGAAACAGGAGATATTTATTCATTTAGAATAAATGCTAAAAACGAGTTGCTTTGGACTAAAAAAATTAACAATTATGATCTAACCGGAAGCATCGGTGCTATTGATAACTACGTTAAATACAATCCTTTTCTAATCAACGGAAATTTGGTAATCTATACAAACGAAAATAGACATAATCTTAATTACGACTCGAACAACAAATACAGAAGGTTAGAAACAGATAATATGACCGCAAATGAAATAACTATTGACATCGATGGAAAATCTAATTCTAGTACGTTATTCCAAACTAATTTCGGAAAAGGGATGAAATTGCAAATCAAATCATTATACTATTCCAAATTTGAAAATAAAATTTATTTCAATGTTAGAAATGATTTTAAAACAGCTAGTTTAGTTAGTAGATCTTTTTAAGTACCTATAAATGGAATAATCAAAACTGAATTAATCAATGGCTATGGTCCTTAATAAAAGAATTTTGTTAGAATCATATTAAGCTATATTCTTATATTTTCAACTTTTACAATTCCCCTTCATTCCCAATCCACCAAGGTAACAATCCTCAGCTGGACTTCTAAATACATCGAGTACATATCATAAATAGCAATTGTTTATTCTAAGATACAACCAACTAATAGGTTAATCAAGGCTATTAAATGATCGCAGAAGTAAAATACATTTAAAAAAAACTATTAACCCATATTTCCATTGCATCATGGTCAGTGAAACCATATATAATTCATTTACTGAATTGAGAATTCAATTTGAATCTAAGTGAAATAATTCAATTTTGATACGCACGGTTGCTTCAATTATTGCATTTTTGATTCTCATTATAGCTATTTAAATCAAGTAAATATTTACTGGCCATCGCCTTTCCTAAAAGGAGTTCCATTCTTAATATTTTCCTATTCAAATTCGGATTTTAGGAGCGCATAAAAATAATTGTTATTTTGCAGATAGAATCACATAGACTGTGATGCAACAAAAATGACATGGACTTCAACTTACTAAACGTTCCGTTCAAACTTACCGAAAAACAAATCAGTTTTTTCCAAGAAAATGCCTTCATCAAAATAAAAGATGTTTTTAATAAAGAAATAGTTGACTACTACAATTCCATCATCTCAAAAAAAGTAGATGAATTAAATAAAGTCGAAACACCAGTCACTCAAAGAGATACTTATGGCAAAGCATTTTTGCAACTATTTAATCTTTGGAGAGAAGAAGATGAAATAAAAACATTCATTTTCAGCCGAAGGCTGGCAAAAATAGCTAGTGATCTTATGCAAGTGGATGGTGTTCGTATGTATCATGATCAAGCGCTGTTTAAAGAAGCAGGAGGTGGAATTACCCCTTGGCACGCTGATCAATATTATTGGCCTTTGTCCTCAGACAAAACCATTACCGCCTGGATTCCCTTGCAGACTACCCCATTAGAGATGGGTCCCTTAGAATTCAGCGCAGGCAGTCAAAACATTGTTACCGGCCGTGATCTTTCAATTGGCGATGAGAGCGAAAAAATAATTCAAAAAAACCTCAGAATAAATGACCTTCCCCAAATTATCGAACCCTTCGACATTGGAGAAATTAGCTTTCACTCGGGTTGGGTTTTTCATCGTGCCGGAGCCAATACTACCGACCAAATGAGAAAGGTCATGACGATCATTTATATGGACAAAGATATGAGGTTAAAAGCTCCGGAGAATGATGGTCAGCAAAATGATTGGGAAACCTGGTGCCCTGGCGTTGAGGTTGGCCAGGTAATCGATTCTCATTTGAATCCGGTTTTGTATGAAAATTAGATCCTGGTCTTGGGTTCTTATGCTTCCATGTTATACATCTTTTTTCACGCGATTTACCATTCAATTTTCTATTTTTTTCCAATTATTACCTTTTATACTAATGCGATAATTACCTAATTATTAAGGAATTATTAATTCTGAATTCAATTAAATTTGTACAGGGCTTATCCTACCAGTTTTGAAACGATTTTATAGAATTTTGAAACAATATTTAAAGTACTTGCCCCCCAACCTTGTTATTTTTACATCAAACAAATTAAAACATAACTATGCCTAGATTTAACCTAACGATCTTTTATCGATTCTTTTCGCTTGTCGCACTGCTGTGCCTTTTACAAGGAAACACATTAAATGCGCAATGCAGCAACAATCTTCTTAACAACGGTGGTTTTGAGAATGGAAACTCCTCTTGGGATGGTAGCTATACCATTGTCAATGATACCGATCTAAACAGCAACGTGGTAGAAGTCTGTAATGCCGGAACAAATGCTCGAAACACTATTACGGCACAAGCTGGCCAAACCTACACCTTAAATGCAACAGCCAAAAAAGCTACTGGAATAAGTGGCTTTATTCGCTTAAAATTCATGAATTCCAGCTATACTCCAATTGCTGAGGAGTTCGCTTTTTTAACCAATGGTGGATATAAAGACTATACCATTTCTCTTTTAGCTCCAACCAATGCAGCATTTGTAGAAATCTCTATCGCAAACGATGGAGGTGGTAGTGGATGTGTACGAGCGGATGACTTTTGCTTGTCGACAGGTGGTGGAAATCCTAGCCTACCCGATCTAATCGCGACTAATGTCATACCCTCCTCCACATCAGCCCAACCAGGTGGAACCATTGGAGCTAACTTTAATGCAAATAATCAAGGAACGACCATTCCTCAAAGTGACCTTCCATTTACTGCTAAAATGTATTTATCCCTAAATCAAACCATTGGAAGTAGTGACTTCCTAATCGGAAATTTAACATTAGGAACTGGATCTGCGAGTATAGGTGGAACAATTCCAGCAGGAATAGGTGCCGGACAATATTATGTACTGGTCGAGGTGGATGCTGATAATGACATTTCAGAAAGTGATGAAAGTAATAATGTTGGTGTCAGCAACCAAAGAGTGACAATCACAACTGGAACTGGTGAAGGAGATATTGATTTAAACTTGTCCTTTGCGCAATTTCCTGTAGATCCTGATCAATGGTCCAATTTTAGCATAACCGCTTTTCTTACCAATGAAGGAAGCGAGACCGCCACAGGCGTAAAAGTACGTTTTCAAAAACCTGATGGAGTCGTCTATGTCGGAGGTAATCCATTCACCACCACTCAAGGAACTTTTGACATTTACAACACCCAAGTTTGGAATGTTGGTACCATTCCAGCTGGAGCTACTGTTAGCTTGAAAGTCAATTATTTCTTATTAGTTGATCAAAGCCCTGTGGCCTATGCACAAGTAATCGCAGCAAATGAAACCGATGTAGATAGCACACCAAATAATGGAACTCCTCCTTCGATTAACGAGGATGATGAGGCTAGTACAAACGGCGGAGTGGTACCCAATCTAAAACCCGACTTAACAATAAGTTCTTTTAACTCTCCATTTTCAGCTAGTTCGGGAGCTATAGTGGATTTCTTTTTTAATCTGAACAATATTGGTGAGACTACGGCCAACGGTGATTATACAATTGGCGTTTATTTAAGTGATAATTTCATTCTGGACAATAACGATATCCTAGTTGGATCGATTGGAACAGGGAACACACCAGTCGGATCTATTACCCAAGTACAAGGAGCTGCTTCAATCCCTTCAAGCACCAGCACTGGAAACTATTTCCTAATTCTTGCTGCAGATATTGACAATGAAATAGAAGAACTTGCTGAAGACAATAACTCTAGCGCTCGTGGGATAAATATTTTTGTTTCCCCTCCTGATCCGGGAGAAGATTTTGGTTGTGGTTATACTACATTAATCTCAGATCAAATGACCCCAGATAACAATCGATACGGATACAGTTCTTCAGAAACATCAAACGGTATCGAAGTGAAGGCCAGAAGAACATTCTTTTCTAATGGAAATCAAGTGGAAACAACGACCGGAGAATTAAATAACGAAGGAGATTTAGTTAATATTGATGTAACAGTAGTACCAGCTGTAACTTCGGGTCAGAATACTTATGAAGTGGAAACAGATGCCGATGCAAAGACTGTAACCATAACTCGATTTACGCCAACCGGATCAGTAGTTTGGAATAATACTTTTAATATAAGTGCTCCTGGCAATATTGCAGGTTTTGCCGGCCAATCAATTACAACAATTTCTGATGGTACTATGCTGGCTCTAAATGTAGTCAATACAGATGCAGGTACAACTTTCAATCTTGATTTCATGAAGATTGATAACCAAGGCAATTTGCTCAATGAAGATTTTGTAACAACAGTTGGACAACAAATATTTTTCAGTGAGCTGTATGAATCTAATAATTCTTATGTCTGGAATTATTTCAGTTCCAGCTTGAACAATTTGGGATTCCTTGGACTTGACGGAGAGGGAAATTATGTTTGGAATTCCTCCTATACAGCAGATTTACCTTCCAATACTTTCGCAGGTATTAATTTGAGCGACGACGGAAACCATATTTATGTTGCCAATAGAAATAACCAGCAATGTTTTGTGGTAAAGTATAACACCCAAACTGGCGAGCAAGTGTACAATAGAAATATAAGCACTTTGTTTAGCGCGGCAACGGATGGAGAATATCAACTTGCTCGTCATTTCAAAACATTTATATTGACTCCAGCTGAAGAAGTTGTTGTTTCCATAACCTATAGAATTCCGGGAGGCGACAATGAATACTATTACGAATGGGGTAAGATAGATTCTAATGGAGATCTTGTTTGGGTGCATAACGCTGTAGGATTGAAATTTTGGGATGCGATCTCAACCACCAGCGATGGTGGATATCTTTTTGCACATGTCTCAGAGAATATTTTCGAAGTAATGAAGGTTACTACAAATGGTTTATTGACTCCTTCCTGTGATGATACGACCCCTCCATCCGGAAACGAACTTCCCTGTGACTTAAGCTATACACTTGTTAATGGAACTATGACTATCGATGGTCCGGGATTAAACTCAGGACATCTAATCGTCAAGCTTTTTGATCCTAGTTGGAATACAGTATTTAGCTGTGTTGACAATTGTGGAGATCCAATAGTAATTAATGATGTAACCGCGAATGGCAATTATCATTTTTCAGTTAATACTTATAATCCCAATTGGAGCCCAATCTGCGATGGATTAGTTGATATTGCTGTAAATGGTTCCTCTAGTAGAATGATAGCGTCTGATGCGGATTTAATACAAGTATATCCAAACCCTGCGAGTAACTATGCTCAGGTGGATGTTTCAATGCTTTCTGAAGAAGAAGTGAGCATGATGCTTATAGATCAATTAGGGAAAGTGGTTTCGAATCCAAACATTCAATCCCAAGATGGAATCTATGAAATCAGTTTGGATAAATTAGAAGATGGCATGTATACGATCTGGATTCAGCGTGCTGGGAAAAAAGTGATCGCTAAGAAATTGATTGTTATGAATGGAAAATAAATTTAAAACAGTATAGGCAAAGCCTACAGAAACATACTAGCCACTCCTAGCCTAAAAGCAAAGGTCCTCTGAATTTCAGGGGGCCTTTTTTTGTGCTTTAACTGTTGCCAGAATGCTAATCTACTAATATTCAACTTGCAAATAGTCTCGTCAATATTATCTGTTGTATTTTTACCAATGAGTAAGAAACATATTAAATTGTTCTCAATCTTATAAGCGAATAATTTTCAATCCAAATCAGTAGATGGAAAACAACAATATTTTCAAAGACCTCTTGGTTGTAGAATTAGCAAGCGTATTAGCCGGTCCGGCAGTCGGTATGTTCTTTGCCGAACTTGGCGCTAAGGTGATTAAAATTGAAAACAAATCTACCGGTGGAGATATTACCAGAAATTGGAAATTACCTGTAGAAGATTCTAGCGATGCCTATTCCGCTTATTACCATAGCATCAATTGGGGAAAAGAAGAACGAATGTTGGACCTAATGGATCCGACTGATCGTGAACAAGTAATCGAACTAATCAAAAAAGCAGATATCGTAGTTTCTAATTTTAAAGCACAGTCAGCAGAAAAATTACAAATGGATTATGAAAGCCTTAAAGTTCATAATCCCAAATTAATATATGCAGCCATAACCGCCTACGGAGATGATAATCCTGCTCCAGGATTTGATGTCATGTTGCAAGCAGAGACAGGATGGATTTACATGAATGGAGCACCGGAGGGCAATCCTGTGAAATTACCAGTGGCTATTGTTGACATTCTTGCGGCCCATCAATTAAAGCAAGGAATCTTGGTGGCTTTGCTTCAAAGACAAACTTCAGGCAAAGGAAGTTATGTGAGCATCTCTTTGTTTGATGCTGCTGTTGCCGCGCTGGCTAACCAAGCGAGCAATTGGTTGAACGTGGGACATTTGCCACAAAGAATGGGTAGTCAACATCCTAATATAGCTCCGTACGGAGATATCTTTTATACCAAAGATGAAATTGGAATTATCCTAGGAACTGGTACTCAAAAACAGTACGAACGACTTTGTGATGCCCTAGGCTTACCCCATTTGAAAATGGACGCAAGGTTTCTAACCAATTCTTTGCGCATAGCAAACAGGTCTGCTTTAAATGAGTATTTAGAAAAAGCCATTGGTAGCGTAATCTTCGAAGATTTTCAAAAAACCTGCAAGGAACAACAAATTACTATTGCTCCGATAAATAATTTGGAGCAGGTGTTTGATATGCCTGAAGCGCAAAAATTAATTTTGAGTGAAAAGATGGAAGATGGGCGTATTAAAAAGTCTGTGCGGACTGCGGTTTTTAAGATTAGGTTTTGAATTAGTTTGAAGGTGCTGTTTCTGGGAAGCTCGATTCTTTTTGGATCACGGAATGAATGATGAATGACGAATTTCGATTTCGATTTTACGGTGAGCCATAGAAAGTCAAAAGTCAAAATGTAAAAGGCTAAAGTCAAAAGTGGTCGAATAACGTAGCTGGAATTTAACTTGAAGGTCGAGTTATACTTGATGTAAGCTTTTTGGGGCGCAGGAATATTTAAGAGGTACGAATTCGAATTTATTGTGATCGAAAAACGTAGGTGGGATTTATTTAGATAGACGAAATAAGAGCCCCAGAGGGGTGAAATATTTATAGAAACGAAATGATTCCCACACGAATTTCAGCACCGAAGGCGCGTCAAAGCATTAAGTTAGCGGCCTTGCCGCAATCCATTTTTCCCCTTCTAAATAAAAATTTTAATAGTTGCCGCAACCAACCTGATACGTAAACAAATTTCCAGAATCGTCTATGATCATTTTCCAACAATCCCCATTGCCATTTTTAAACACCACTCCACCTGCACTATCGGAAACTCCCAAATGCCCTTCTGTTAATCTTGCGCTGGTTGCCGGAACAGTTCCTAAAACTTGGGTTTGTATCACTCCTGTATTATCAACATTCAACATTACAGGATTTGCGCTAAGGCCATTAAGAATTAATCCAGATCCGGTTCCCACAATAATAAAGTCACAATCACTAAAATCTTGATTTGCGC
>CALGJW010000528.1 GCA_937930025.1 uncultured Saprospiraceae bacterium
AGTATATATTCCGAATGTTTTTTCTCCTAATGCCGATGGGTTAAATGACTTTTTTACGGTTTTTGGGAATATACCTAATGTAGAAATTGTGGAAGAACTTAAAGTCTTTAACCGTTGGGGAGCCATTGTTTTTGAAAATGAAAACTTTTTACCAGGAGATCATCAAACCGGATGGGACGGAACCTTTCAGGAGAAGCCTGTGCCGGTAGGCGTTTATGTTTATTCAGCAGCAGTCCGCTTTGTAGATGGGGAAGTCATTCGTTATTCTGGAGATGTTAGTGTGGTGAAATAGGGTTGACTTTTCTATGTAGTTCCTATAAATGCTAGTTTAAGGTAAGGAATGTTGAAATGATTTCACAAATAAAAATGGCAGCTATTTATTATTATAGCTGCCATTAATAAGTTTGTTTGGATCGGATGGTATGATACTAAATACTTGAAATTTTAAAGAACTACACACTAAACATTTTCATTAAAAATTGAAATTAACAACATCTAATCCGACCCTTACAAGATAAATCCTACCTTAACAATTATTGATAAGGTTAGACAATAGTGAATTATAGGCAGCATTATTAAAATTGCATCCAAAAACAGATTCTAAAACATTTATATAATTATTGAAGGCAGAGACGACACCACTCCAATTTGCAGGCGTAGGATTATTTGAATAGGTTCCAATTCTACATCCTAAAAAGTCTAAAGCATATATTGCACCTAAGGTTCCAGAGGCAGAAACAAAAGCACAACCTCCGCCATTTGGATTGGCATTAACGTAAGATGGTACGGTACCATTTGGCAAGCCTAGAATGTTTTCTAGTGAGGTTACGTAAATATCAAAAGCTTGGGTGAGGGTAGAAGATTGTGTTCTTCCACAAGCGAATCTGCGAAGTTCAAAAATTAGATTGTCGAGTGCACGGACGATAGCATTCGCTATGCGTGTTTCACATCTAAATCTTTCACCAGCCTGTTCATCATTATTAGTAGCTTCATTAATAACGGTTTCAAGATCGGCTAATTCAATATTCTCATTGGATTCAACTATTGCCTCTTTTTGACAAGAAGTCATCATGGTGGCAATGGTTAGAATGGATAAAAATCCTAGAAAAGTTAAATTGGTAAATAAGTTTTTCATGATAAAAAATTTAAGTTAGAAAATTGGTGTTTAAGTTTAAAAAATAATTTTGTAAGAATTCGTTTGGGAAAGCCAAAGGAATATCAGGTCAACTCTATTCAGAGTAGAACGATTCTGTATTTTTCATTAAAAATTTGTGAATCGAGCGCAAAGAAATCGATCAAAAGATTTATCTATTGAATTGATTAGAAATTTGCGCTCACCCTTCGTTTCACTTGAATGTGGTTAAATAAACATAGTATTGTTAAGATAAATGTAAATGTAAGCTTTGTGTTGGATGATGACTGGCTTACATTTCTTTGAATCTTTATGATTTTAACAATAACAGCATATTTGCGAAATTATAGAGGGGAAACATGGAATGGTAAAAAAGGTTTAAAAAAAAGTAGTTTGTTTTAAATTAATGTTTAAGTAAGGTTAAAAAAAGAAACAGTTCACTTGAATTTATTCAAATGAACTGTTATTAATTTAGCCATTATATTGATCTAGCAATTAGATCAAAGATGTGGTTTTGCCGAAGGCTTAGGCCATTCGCCCAATTTCTGCCATCCGTTCTCTAGAGGGCGGATCTCGATATTGTCCTCTTTCCATCCGCTCATAATGATCTCTTTCCGCACGTTCAAGTCGTTCTCTTACTCTTGCTCTTTCTTGCTGTATTCTTTGTTGTCGCTTTCTTTCTGCCTGAACCTTTATTTCTTGCTGTCTAGCCTGTTCTGCTAGTTGTTTTGTCACTAAAGCTGCTGCTTCAGCCGCTGCCGCAGTTGCTGCCGCCGCCGCTGCAACTGCTGCTGCATAGCGATTTTTGCTTACCTGTGCCATCCCTCCAATAATGTCAAATCCTTTTGCTCCATTTTCAAAACCATTTGTTATGGTTTGCCAAGATTCAGAAGAAATTAGAGGCAATTCCATATTAACTTTTGAAAGAGTCTTAGCGGATCTATCGCTTCTACGAAGGGCTATTTGAGCTGAATATTCATTATTATTTTTCATTTTTTATGATCTTTCGTAAGCAATTTTCATTCTAATTAATAAATTATCCAATAGGGTGTTGTCAGTAGGTTTGTTATTACCAAAAACCCCTTTAGGCTCAATTCGGATATTCCATTCACCAATTGGACTTACATTATTTACTTCTCGTCTATTGGGTACGGAGAGCATATCCGGAATTTTTCCAGGATAAGTAGCCACTGGAAAATATACTTTTGGTTGAAATGTGTAAGGTGGAAATCCATTTCCTATCTCGATTTTTTTCTCCGGAGTTTCAACAAATATCCTCCAGTATTTTTCCGGTTGTTTATCATCGGGGGCTAGCACATGAATATCTAAACCTTTTAATCTAGGATTAGCAAGATTCAAATCTAGTCGCTCAAAATAGTCTTTTGGAATTTTGAAAATATAGGATCCATTGTTTGCCCGAATTCCTCTAAACGAATCGCCGGTAAAAATTCTTGGCGTATCATG
>CALGJW010000529.1 GCA_937930025.1 uncultured Saprospiraceae bacterium
CCCATAAATAAGTATATGGCATCGTTCCTCCTAATGGTTTAATTTCCAAAGCCCCATCAAAATCTCCAGGGCAATCCAACCCATTTGTTACGACAATTGTTCCGAATAAGCTATCTGGTTCTGATATCGAAATACTGTCAATCGCTTCACAGTTGTTTTGATCAGTTAGGGTTAAAGTATACAACCCTGGTTCCAGCATTGCGGAATCCAAAATTACCGGACTACTCCAGTCAAAATTATAGACTCCTGTTCCTCCGTTAAATACGCCCGTTATTAATCCGTTGTTGTCGTCTTTGCAATTAACATTATTCGCTGAGAGTTGAATGTCTATTAACGGAGGATCAGTTAAGTTAAATAATGTATCGACTATACATCCTAAGGAATCTGTGACGCGTAAGGAAACATTTCCACTACCTAGGCTATCAGTTTCGAAGACTTGATCTCCATTACTCCAATCAAATTGAAAAGGTAAATTGCCACCAATTGTATTAATACTGATTTTCCCATTCTGAGCATTGAAACAGGAAATGGAATCGACATTTGCACTTATTGAAAACCCTGGAGAAACATCAACATTGAAAGTGTCTTTACATCCGCTTAGATCGGAAACAAATAATTGGTAGCTGCCTACGCAGAGATTATTGATCGATGATGTATTGTCTCCAGTGGACCATTCGTAATAATAACTTCCATCGATAAATGGTAATCCTCCCGAAATACTAGCTGACAAACTTCCGCTGCAAGGTCCTAAACATGATGGTGTTTCTGTAATGTCCACAGTAATTGGAGGTCTGTTGAGCACAGTTATTTGCTGGCTCCAATCTTCACATTGAGTGCCATTGTTGATGCCTTGAACTTCATAAAGTCCCGGCATGAGGACAAAAAACACACTATCTATTTTGTCTACAATTGGGATTCCATCTTTATACCATTGATATAATAACGGTTGGTCTGCAACAGATCTTATTCGAATGGAATCTGCTCCACATAAATACAATGTATCTGGGCCATCGATGCTAAGGTCAGGTGTGGCAATATTTGAAATTGTAACGACCGGAGTGAATGCATTATCACAACTATTTTCTAAATATACTCTATAAACTCCAGGATCGCTTGTCGTGAAGCTAGAAGTTGTGGCTCCTGGAATAGTATCGTTATTTCGATACCACTGGTAGTTAAAAGATGGACTAGTAGGACTTACATTTAGCGTGATATTAGTTATACTAGTACCGCTACAAAAGTAAATATTGTTAGCTGGGGAAATACTTGCCCCTGCTACTGATCTCTGAACTTCGACTAGGTTAGAACAAAGACTTTTACAACCCGTGATTGAATCTTCTATTGTTGCGAAATAGTAGCCAGGCTCATTCGCTATTATACTTGTACCATTTTCATTTGGAATCAAATTTTGAGGCCAAGTTTGACAAGACGAACTATTCGATGTTTTTCTATACCAATTGACCTTTAAATTAGGTTGAGGATTTAATAAGTTAAGAGAAAGATTCGCAGGAGAACAAATAGGACCATCTGGAGTTATTGTCGGTGTCTCTAGGTTTCCAGAAATGAATAAAGTGTCCGAAATAAATTCACCACATGCATTTTTTATTTTTAAAACGTAGGACCCTTCTTCGGTCGCAGTGATTCGACTGTCATAGCTATCAGCTCTTAATAAACTATCGCCCAAATACCAAAAAATTGAATCTATCGTACAGCTAGTGGTAGTCTCACTATCTAATCTTACAGGAATACAAAGAGGTCCGTTTGGCGAAATGATTGCCGTCAAGGTGTCATGAAATTCTATATAGTCTGTTCGAGATGAGCAACCTTGTTTCGTAGTAAGCCAAGTGCGAATACAGCCTGGGCTTAAATCGCTAGCTGTCGCGGTTGAATCGTATCCTGTTATATCTTGACTTGGATAGGGTAGGTCAAATCTAATAGTGGCACTATCATTCGCGGCGGGGTGCGTAATAGAAAGCATTATACTGTCTAAATCTTTTATGCAAATAGGGGCAGCGCTAGGTAATACCCATATAGGAGGTTCTGTTGGTTGGATTAGTACAGTAACAATGTTAGAAGTGCTGCTACAAATGCCGTTCGAAATTTCGACATGGTAATTTCCAGGGTTTGTAGTGGTAAGGTGTCCATAGGTATTTTGGGCCACTTGAACTCCTTCTAAGAAAAAGGTATAAGTCAAACCACTCGGACTTTGATGGCATCCTGAACAATTGGGAACCCTTGCTCGAATCCGAACAGAGGAACATCCTATTACGGTATCTTGTGGAAGGCAAGCTGCCGGTCCGCTCGCATCGTAATCATTTAAAAAAACCGAGTCAATTTCAATTATCCGTTTGGTAATAGAATAAACTGTACAGCCCGTAAAAGTATTTAAAATACCCACGCGGTAACAACCCGGTTCCGTGGCTACATAAAAATCATTGATTTCTCCTGGGATATCTTCTAAGTCTTTTTGCCATTGATAAGCTGAACCACAGAATCCTTCTGAGCTAAGCGTAGTATTCACTGTTCCACCAGGGCAAACAAATTCATTAGCTGTTCCTTCTAGTATAGTTGCCAAATGCGGCAATTCATTTTCGTTGAAGGAACCACCGAAGCCGCACATAGGTCTGACCTTTGTAACTTTTCGTATGGGAGAGATAGTTGAGGTAGCACAAGTATATCCATCTTCGACCCCAAGACTATAGTCAGCCCCATTTGAGCCCGGATCTGGAATACTGAAATACTGTCCATTGGCGTTTGAGACGGCAGTTCCATTTCTATACCAAGTATAGTTAGCATATCCAGGTGGACCTATTAGTTGTAAACGACAGGAATCTTCCGAAAAATTATGAACACGTTCTCGATCATAGGGCCCGCACCAAAATTGATCGTAGTAAATAGCATTTTCAGTAGAATGAATAAATACTGGAGTTACTGGACAGGCAATTTCTAATATTGATAAAAATGCGTTTTTCCCACTTACTGGAGCTGAGTTCAAGTAAGCATTGTCTGTTACTGGTAAATCAGTACTTTCGGTTCTTCCGGCAACAATTACTTGTCCTGCGGTATTAACTGCTATTCCAAACGGACTTTCAGATTTCCATCCGCCATAGAAACTTGCCCAATCTCTAGTGCCATCAGCATTGTACTTAATTATAAAAGCATCACTTTCGCAATTTAATGTATTATATGTTTCTTGAACTGATCGATGCGCTGGGAAATCAAAACTGGATGTTGTTCCACTTACATAAACGTTTGCATCTGAGTCAAGCGTAATGCCTAGACCAACTTCATTTTGTGTGGCTCCAATAAAGCTACTCCAGATCAAATTGGCATTGGCATCAAGTTTTGAAACAAAACCTTCTTGCCCACCAGTATAGGAATTCTGAAATCCGTTTAACGTGGGAAAATCTAAAGTGCTAAAAGTTCCACCTGTAATATAAACGTTCCCTGAATTGTCTGTAGCAATGCTATTGATCTCTTCGTCAAATTGTCCGCCGAAAAAAGTACTTGATTCAATAGTTGATAAGTCGTTGGACCATCGTATTAATATTGCATCTCGATCTCCTGGAGCAGTGGTTTGAAATCCGTTTAATGTCAGCCCTGAATTTATGCTATAACCACCTCCCCATACTGTTCCATCTGCGGCTATTGCTAAATCCGTTATTTGATCAAATTCTTGGTCGCCCCAATAGGTGCCTGTAACGGTTGAAAAGTCCGCACTTATTTTTACCACAAAGGCATCCGGTTCTGAACCACCAGAAAAACTATTTTGGGATGCACCTGCACTATTGAAAAATCCAGTTGCTGTTGTTGAGCCTGCGACAAAGATATTTCCATTCGCATCCACAGTAATCCCTCCAGCTCCTTTTGTGTTTTCATCACCACCACCTCCTAAATACGAACTGTATAGTAAAGTTCCTGAAGGATCATATTTCATGACAAAAGCATCAATACCTCCAGACTTTGTATTTTGAAATGCATTGAGTGTTGGAAAATTATTACTTCCTGTAATTCCAGTTAAGTAAATATTTCCAGCATTATCTAGGGCTAATTTTCCATAAATTGCATTGTCATCTGGGTTAAAATTTTCGGCATCCGAGCCTCCAATCAATTGCTGCCATATAAACCCTCCATTAGAATCCCATTTCGTTAATACTCCATCGAATCCTTGGCTAATAGTGGCTCCATAAACATATATGTTTCCAGCATTATCTACTGCAACATCACTAAAATTGTTGTTAATCGACTGTCCAAAATAGGTCGCATAGTTCAGTGAAACCGGTCCCGAGGTTGCTAAAATGGGCGTAGCAGAATTGCAGTTTTGGCCCAAATCATTTGGTATTACATTTTTTGTGGATGCGTTAAATGCTAACGAACAAACTATTAATGTAAATATGGTCTTCCTGCAAAGTCTAGAGGCAAATACTGCATTGCGGTATACGGGTAGTTTTCTCTTTATCATCAAGCTAATTTGGGGTCTAGATATCTTATTCCTAAGGCAATCTTTGTTCCAAAGAAGGGGTGATTTTGGTAGTCAGCGTTTTAATTTTAAGCAAGTTCAATTTGCTTTGGTATATTCGTCAATCGAATAAATACTTGTATGTACAGATTAATTTACTTTCTATTTATTATCCTAGTATTTAATAGTTGCACAATGAAGCCTGAATCTACTCCAGAAGCTTATCAGCGATTTGAAGATTATCCGATCTACCAAGGAGACGATCTAGGATTGGACTATTCCAAGGATTTTTCGATATTCAAACTTTGGGCACCAACTGCTTCAAAAGTTAAATTATCTTTTTATCAAAAGGATTTAAATTCCGAGCCTTCACATATCCATTTTATGGATTATGATGCCAATGGGGTTTGGGTGAAAAATTTAGAAGAAAAGTTATTGGGGCAATACTATACTTTCTCAGTTTTACATAAAGGGAATTGGTTGGAGGAAGTACCTGATCCCTATGCAAAAGCAGTAGGAACAAATGGGAAAAGAGCACAGGTGATTGACTTAGACAAAACGAATCCTAAAGGTTGGAAACGTGACAAGCGACCAAAATTGGCTGCTCCCACGGATATTATATTATATGAATTGCACATGAGGGATTTATCTTTGCACCCTTCTTCCGGCATCAAAAACAAGGGAAAATTTTTGGCCTTGACTGAAAAGGGAACAAAAAACAGGGAAGGATTGGCCACAGGAATAGATCACTTAATAGAGATGGGAATTACCCACTTGCACATTCTCCCTTCTTATGATTTCATGTCGATAGATGAAAGTAAGCCGGATTCTGTACAATTTAATTGGGGGTACGATCCACATAATTATAATGTACCAGAAGGATCTTATTCCACTGATCCATCTGACGGAGCAGTGCGTATAAATGAATTTAAGCAAATGGTTATGGCATTGCATCAAGCAGGGATTCGAGTGGTCATGGACGTGGTGTACAATCATACTGGTTTGACAGAAAATTCCATTTTTAACCAACTTGTTCCTGACTACTACTATCGAAAAAATGAAGACGCTAGTTTTTCCAATGCTTCTGGTTGTGGAAATGAAACTTCCTCCGAGCGACCAATGACGAGGAAATTAATTGTAGAGTCAGTAAAACATTGGGTAAAGGAATATCACATCGACGGATTTAGATTTGATCTCATGGGAATTCATGATATTGAAACTATGAATCTAATCTCTGCCGAATTACACGGTATTGATCCAACAATATTTATTTATGGAGAAGGGTGGACTTCAGGTGATAGCCCATTGCCAGTTGAAAAGAGAGCGCTAAAAGCAAATATTCCCAAGCTAAAAAACATAGCAGCTTTCTCGGATGACCTTAGAGATGGTTTGAAGGGATCAGTTTTCGAACATAAAGAACAAGGATTTATTTCTGGAAAATTAGATAGAGTAGAAAGCATAAAGTTTGGAATTGTTGGCGCAACGCAACATCCCCAGGTAGATTATAAAGCGGTCAATTATTCCGATGCTCCTTGGGCACCGCAACCCCATCAATGTATTAATTATGTCTCCTGTCATGATAATCACACACTCTACGATCGCTTGAAAATTTCAAATCCAACTGACTCAGAAGAAGATATTGAGAAAATGCATCGACTAGCTCAAACGATAGTTTTAACTTCTCAGGGTGTTCCTTTTTTACATGCTGGAACAGAATTTATGCGGACAAAAGGAGGAGAGGAAAATTCCTATAAAAGTTCAGATGCTGTAAATCAATTGGACTGGGATCGGAAAAGTAAATATAAGGCGGTTATAAAATACTATGCAGATCTAATTCAAATGAGAAAAGACCATCCTGCTTTTCGAATGGGAACCACAGAACAGATAGCAACCAATCTGAAATTTAATACTCAAACTACTGATCAGTTAATTGTCTATGAAATAAATGGAGCCGCAGTAGGGGATAGTTGGAAAAAAGTATTTGTAGTTTTTAACGGAAAGAACGAAGTGCAAAAAGTTAGCTTCCCAAAAGGACTTTGGAAATGGGTGGTTAATGGTGCTGTAGTAAATAAAAAGCCAATTGAAGTGGGAGGAAGTTTTGGGATTGCTCCGTTAAGAGCTGCCATTTTTTACCAAGATTAAAATAAAATATTTCATGAGCGGACCATTAAATAAATTGGACAATAAGTTTTTTGCAATTCTTTCATTGCCTTCAACGGCCATGGGGTTTGCCTTATGTGTTCAAATTGCAGCTTTAAGTTGGATATTAAATACAAAATTTGGATTCAATCTTGAAAAAATTGGATGGGTTTGGGCAGCAGGTCCTGCCGCCGGAATTCTTGGCCAAGTAATTATTGGTATAGTGTCAGATGGTTCTTGGTTTTGGGGTGGAAGACGAAAACCATTTATTCTAATCGGAGGAACATTAGCGGCCATGATGCTTTTAGCACTTCCCAATATCGGAGTGATAAATGCTTCGCTGGGTTTTGATTCCATAGTAGGAGTGGCTTTGACAGTAGCATTGACCTTAGACTTGGCAATCAACATTAGTTTTAACCCTACTAGAAGTATCATTGCAGATGTAACACCAGATGGTCCGCTTAGAACAAAAGGGTACACTTGGATGCAAACTATCTCTGGTTTTTTTGGCGTCTGTGCCTATCTGATTGGAGCGTATATCGGAAACATTGAATTGATATATATAGGATTCTTTGTAGTGCTTTTCCTTTCTGTCATTCCAATATTGTTTATCAAAGAACCAAGGGATTTAGAAGCGCCAGTAAGTAGTGAAGATGTAATACAAAGAGAAACTGATTTACCTGAATTTCTGAAAATATGTGCCGCACATGCCTTTACTTGGCTGGGTGTTCAAACCATGTTCATCTATACTTTTGGGTATATAAAAGTAGAGATCATGGGGTATAACATGAATCAGGAATTGGAAGCCGTTCAGAATGATGAAATTGGTTTTATGATTGGAATTGCCTTCGCTATTTTAAATACTGTTGGTTTTATTTTACCTGCATCTGTCCTTGCGCCGATCGCGAAAAAAATTGGACGTGTTAAGACACATATGTTTTCTATAGCGGTAATGTCAATCGGATATTTCCTTTTAGCTTACTTTGGGAATTCGCAAGTAGGATTATTTCTAATGATGGCCATAATCGGTATTGGATGGGCGGCAGTTGTGAGTTTGCCATTCGCAATTGTTTCGGAAACCGTAGATCAACGAAAAATGGGATTATATATGGGACTATTTAATTTGTCCGTTGTAATTCCTCAATTATTCTCCTCAGGTCTTGGGAAATTCTTTGATGGACAGGCGGATAAGTCTATGATTTTTTTGGTCTGCGCAATAAGTCTAGGAATAAGCGCTGCCCTTTGGCTCTTAGTAAAAGAACAAGCATCTAGTTTTGAAAAGTCCTAAGAGGGTTTCTACTTTCTGAGAAGCCATGGGTAAAAAAAAACAAAAGGGTAATTTCTTAAATGAAATTACCCTTTTATGATTAAAGCTTGAAGTGCTACTTTTTCACCAACTTCTTATTCCCGATCTTGGTATATAGATTAGAATAATATTCCTCTGCCATACGATCCGAACCAAAGAAAGGTGTCACCTCGTTCATAGAATTCCTTACGATGCTCCACCAATTTTTTTCCTGATCATAATACACTGGAAGAATTTCTTCGTCAATACATCTGTAGCAATTATTTCTATCGAAATCATCTACCTCATGCTGAGACCAACGTGGATTTGCCACTGGCACCACAAAGGAATTATGACCATGTTTGGCAAACTCAGGAATCCAGCCATCATTTGTAGAGAAATTAACCGAAGCATTCATCGCTGCAGTCATTCCGGAAGTTCCGGAAGCCTCTCTTGGAACACGCGGTGTATTCAACCAAATGTCAGACCCTTGCTTCAATAGTTTTGATAAACTTAATTCATAGCCAGTCATCACTGCCAGGTTAGGATATTGATGACTCAAGTGAATTAATTGATTGAACATGCTAATCGCATTGTAGTCCATCGGGTAGGGCTTGCCAGCCCAAATGATCTGCACAGGATATTTTGTATTAGTAACCAAGCGATGGAAACGATCCATATCTTGAGCTAATAAATTTGCTCTTTTGTATCCAGCAAATCTTCTCGCCCAAACAATAGTCAATAAGTTTTCATCAAATAATTTTCCTGTTTGGTTAGCAACCTCTTTAAAGAGATTTCTTTTCAATTCTTTCTTGCGCTCAATAAGCGCGGTATTAGTTTTTTGCTTTAGCGCTTTTGCTAATTTTTCATCTGCCCAATAATCTTTGTTTTGAGCATTGGTCACATGTGTTATAGGTGCTGTATCTGGATACGGTGACCACATTGAGCGAGCCACTTCGCCATGTAATCTAGAAACGCCATTTGCTAATCCTGCTATCCGAAGTGCTACTAAAGTTTGGTCGAAAATTTCATTTTTAATTCCAGAAATATTTCTTACTTCCGCTTGATCCAATCCTGAGAAGAATCCAAGCTTGTTCAATAAATAAAAATCATGTTTTTCATTTCCAGCAGCAACCGGAGTATGTGTTGTGAATATAAATTGACTTCTTAATTTTTCAATTGATTTATGCTTTGAATATTCGTAGAATGCCGCTGGTAAACCATGAGCTTCATTTAAGTGAAAAACTTCTGTATCGAAATTCAATATTTCTAACAATTTCGAGCCTCCAATCCCTAGCAATTGATATTGGGCAATTTTAGCTTCGATGTTGCTATCATATAATCTATGGGAAATCGAACGAGCTAGAAAATCATTTTCTTCGACATCTGTTGTTAATAAAAATAATGGTGCTGAACCAAAAACATCAGGTGGTAAATATTTTACCTTTACCACAACGTCATGTCGATTTACCTCGATCTTAAATTCAATGCCAGTTTCCTCAAGGAAAGCATAATTTTTTTCTACAAAAAACGGCTTCATAAATTGGTCTGCATCTCGACCTTGATCGTAGTATCCATATTTCCATAAGATTCCTATTCCGATCATTTGTTGCCCTAAATCATGAGCAGAACGCATATGAGACCCGGCCAAATAGCCTAGCCCGCCAGAATAAATTTTTAAACTCTGATCAATAGCGAATTCCATACAGAAATATGCGGTCTTTTTGGAATAGGCCTTTTTGATGGGATATGGGTGCTTAAAGTTGGTAAAATCCATTTAGTGCTTTTAAGTTTTGTTGAAAAGAAAGGGCAATTGTACGTCTTTTCAAGGAAATTGAAAAGAAGTAGCCGCCAATATTAAACCTCAAGTACAGCAAAAATTAACCCAATTTTTATAAATGATTATAAGTATTTTTAATCACCTATAGATTCCTGCTTCTTCGGCCCAAAAACATTCCCTACCTTCGCCAAATGTCATTGTTTTCTGTACAATCTCAGCTTTATAGCACTTTTAACTTCCTTTGCCCAAAATGCCATGAAGGCAAGTTGTTTGAGCATAAAATTCTGGCTTTTAAAGGTTCTTTTGAGATGAACAAAAGTTGTTCGAATTGTCAAGAGAGTTTTATGCCTGAACCCGGGTTTTACTATGGAGCCATGTTGGTATCTTATATTTTATCTTCTTTTTTCTGTTTATCCTTTATATACTTTTGCAAACTTGTTTTAGGGTTCTCAACTAATCAATCATTCGTACTGTTATTAATAATCTGTTCCGTAGGCTTTATTTGGGTATTTCGAATTGCAAGATCTATTTGGATCAATGTGCATATTAAGTATCAAGGAGACTAGAAATTTGGAATAAATGACTGAAGCATATTCCCTATATCAGGTAAATGAATTTCTGAAAAGAACAATCGCCTTAAATTTCCCAAACGACATTTGGATACGAGCGGAAATTTCTCAGATTCGAGAATCTCGCGGTCATTGGTATTTGGAGTTAGTAGAAAAAGCAGAAGGACAAGATTTAATTATTGCGCAGTCCAGCGCTGCCATCTGGAGAAATACTTACGGACAATTGTTGCATAAAGTAGGCACTGAGCTAAAAGGAATTTTGGCAGACGGGATGGAAGTGATGGTAAAGGCTAAAGTCACTTATCACGAACGGTACGGATTAAAATTAAATATTACGGATGTACAGGCCGAATATACCTTAGGGCGATTGGCGAAAGATCGAGCTGCTGCAATTGAGAAGTTGCGCAAGTTGAAGCTTATGGATCTTAATAAAATGATTCCCGCGCCTTTGGTTTTACAAAAGATTGCTGTCATCTCTTCCGCAACGGCCGCTGGGTTCCAAGATTTTCAAAAGCAGCTTGAGGAAAATGCCATGGGTTACGCCTTCAATATAGATTTATTTCCAGCTGCTATGCAAGGGATGAATACTGAGCCCGAAGTGCTTCATCAACTTAAAATGATCGCTGCAAAAAAGAGGTATGATGTCGTGGTTATTATTCGTGGTGGAGGTGCTAAATTAGATCTTGTTGCTTTTGATTCTTTTGAAATATCAAGTGCTGTGGCAAAATATAAATTGCCAGTGTTAGTAGGTATTGGTCATGATATTGACGAGTCTATTTTGGATATGGTGGCCTATAAATCTTTGAAAACCCCAACAGCAGTTGCAGACTATGTCATTGCGAACAATCAGGTTTTTGAGGAAAACTTATTTATAAATTTCGATATTATAAAAGAAGTCGTGTCCCAAAAAATAATTGAGGAGAAAGAAATGCTCTTAGATTATGAATCCTTTTTAAAATTAAAGATTCCCGCAAAGCTAGTTGACCATAAGATTAGTTTACAGCGTATAACCTCTTTTTTAACTTTACATATTCCGCAAAGGCTTAATTTAGAAAAACAACGATTGGACTTTCTCTTAAATTCCCTACAACCGGTTAGCCGAACAAAAATAGAACAGTTGAAGGCGGGAATTGAATCTTGGGAAAAACAAATCAAATTGTTGAGCCCTGAGGCGACCTTAGCCAGAGGTTATACGATCAGCACAATTAATGGTAAAAGTATTAGTGAGAAAAATCAGCCTACAGTTGGAGACGAATTAATAACTTTGAGTTCGGTTGGAAAGCTGCGTTCAAAAATTGAAAATTATGAGCAAGGAGAATAATAAAGTGCCTAAAAGTTATAAGGCGGCATCTGAGGAACTAGAGTCCATTGTAGAAGCATTGCAATCTGATCACGTGGATATAGATCAATTAACTGAACAAATAAAACGTGCAAAGTTATTGATCAACTATTGCCAAAATAGATTGCGCAGCACTGAGAAAGAAGTCAATGATCTCTTTTCTGAAGAAGACGAATAATTTGGATGTGCCATTTATTTGAATGCGAATCCTAAGGGAATATTTCCAACCTCAAAACTCTGAATAGTATCTTGGGTAGCTAAATTCCAGACCCTAACTTCTCCAGTCCCATTAAATGCACGGGCATTTGAAGTGTAATATCTATTGGTATTTGGATCGATGGCACTTGCGGTGAAACTTTGTGCTACCCAGGGAATCTGCGTGATAGTTGTATTTTCTATCGGATGCTCGTAAGTCCATCCTTTATTTACAAAATATAATTTCTCTTTATTTTTATCTATTGAAAGTTGTCCAGTTTGAACGCTCAGTGGAATTTCCAAAACTACTTGATCGTTTGATATTTTCACTAATTTCCCAGGTACGTTTTCAGGATCGTCAAGGTTCACAAAGTTTACAATTACTCCTTCGCATAAAACCCAAATGTCCCCATTTTTATCACTTACCATTTGATTGGGTCGATATCCAACTTCAATGTTCAATAAAGCTAAATCAGAAGTTGCATCAAATTTAGTTATCGTACTATCTACTAAATCACCTCCAGAATTTGAAACGTACAGAGAAGATCCAAACCTTAGTAATTCTTCTCCAGACCGATCTGGATGTATTGTTTTAATTACAGAAAAATTTACGAGGTCTACCACCACCAAACCACTTCCTACTCCAAGGTTATTATATCTAGTAATAAAAGCCTTTTGGTTATTTAAAGTTTCGACATTTTTTCCTCTAGTAAATCCAGTAATTTCGCCTAACTTTTCAAATTGGGCATTGGCAATAATTAACTTATTTGAGTGTAAAAGTAATACTCGATTATCTCCTAAAAATGTCATGTCTACTAATGGGGAGTCTAGTGCAACTCCATTAGTCTTTAGGTAAAGGCTGTCAGTAGATTGAGCACAGTCTTCTACGTAATAGGAAACTGAAGGTAAAAGATTGGAGCTACCTTGATTGATGACATAAGCTCCTGCCGCATAAGTTTCTATTACTTTGGTTGGCATTTCATCGTCAGGGTTACAGGAACATATGATCAATGAAAATAATATGATAATGAAACCAACAGTTTTTGATAAATTAAGCATGGGTTTTAGCGCTATTAGTTTTGCAAAGAAAAGTAGTATAACTGTAAATAAGGCAAAAATGCTGCCCAATTCAAATCCAATATCCACAGGTATTATTGAAAAGATTAAACTTTGGGCTTGCCTTTACGAGAGATAACATGCATCAAACTATTCTGATACCAACTGTCCGGATTTGAAAAAAAGTTGTCACAAAACCAGGCTAATAAAATAGCCAGCGCTATTCCAAGAAAAGCGCCTAGGGTTACATCTTTCAAGAAATGTTGAAAAAGGTAGACTCTTGAGAAAGCAACAAGCACAGCTAACATCAAAAACAAGAATTGCCAAAACCCTTTTTTCACATAATTGGAGGAGACAAAAGCGACAAAACCAAATAGGCAAAATGCCGACATGGTATGTCCTGAAGGAAAGCTAGTTAATCCACCTATGGTATGAATATCTTCTATCAAAGTGAGTTCTCCCTTTTGAATGAGTTCTTGATAAAATACCTTTGGTCGCGGATGCTTGAAAAATGATTTTAAGCCATAGCTAAAAATGGTCACCACAATGCCAACTATTGGTACCATGATGGCGTAGCGAAAACTCAGAAATAAAAAAACGATAAAGAATAGAGCATACATTGGCTCTTCTCCAAATTGAGTAATAATGGTCATTACACTTTTTCCAATTTCGCTGCGACTTTCATTAAAGTAAAGCACTAAATCCCCCGTACTCAAAAAACATAAGCAAAGACTTGCGATCAAAACAATTAAAAGGGCGGGGTAGTTAAAATACCTGTATTGGTTGAATAAAGTTTTAATCAATGGTCTTAGACTTTTTAGAAAATCTTTGAAAAAACGAAAGGAAAGGTTGTAAAAATTGATCGAAGTCCACCACTTTTTTATCGGCCATAGCACGACTTGTCAAAAATATGCCGATCGGTATTAAAACAAGTATAGGAAGCCAAGTAGCCAAAACTGCGTTGATAACAAAAGTTTCCGCTACTTTCTTACAAAATATATTCATTACGGTAAAAAGGATAAAAAATACGATGGCTACTAATATAGGAAATCCAAAGCCACCCTTACGAATGATTGCTCCCATTGGAGCACCAATAAATAAAAAAACAAAGCAAGCCAAAGCTATAGTAAACTTCGAGTGCATTTCGTAAATATGTTTTACTCTAGTTTCTTTTATTCGATCCATTGATCTTTTATTCGCTTGTAGTTGACTATGGATATTTCTGGAATTCGTTTGTGCCTTGGTGAGCAAAGCTTTGTGGGAGGATTTTTCAAATAAATCCAAAATGGAGGCAAATTCTTTTAAATCTTTTTTTATGACTTGTTTGTATTCTTTTTTCTTTGGTTTTACTTTGCCCTTTTTTAATTTATTCTTACTTTCTGCAAGCCTTTTTTTCCTTGCTTCTTGTTGTAATTTGTTTTTGCCTTTTGCCTCTGCTTCAATTCGCTCCTTAGTTTTTTTAGGAGTAGCTTTTTTTTGAACCTCAATATCTCTTTGGGCTGCTGCTGGCTTTTTACTTTCCGCTTTTTTATCAACTATCTTTTCACCTTTTGGTTTGTCATCATACTGAGTCAAATTTAAAGTTTGCACTTTAATGTATTCTCGTTGTAAACTTTCCTTAAAGAGAGAAAAGGATTTTGAACTCATGTTTGAGGAAGCAATTCCTTTATTTTCAACTTTAACACCCAAGCTGTCTATCGTTCGGATGAGTTGCCTAGTACTTAGCATGGCGTGATGAGATTTATATACTC
>CALGJW010000530.1 GCA_937930025.1 uncultured Saprospiraceae bacterium
CTGAGACAGCCAAAGATTTTGATGATGCCCTTTCGGTAAATTACCTTCAGGATGGCTTGACAGAAATAGGAATTCATATCGCAGATGTCACCCATTATATCACTCCGGGAAGTTTACTAGATAAAGAGGCGTTTCACCGGAGTACTTCAGTTTATTTAGTGGATAGAGTTGCCCCGATGTTACCAGAGCGTTTGTCAAATGAACTCTGCTCGCTGAGGCCGAATGAAGATAAATGTACCTTCTCCGCTATTTTTACTTTCGATGCCGAAGATACCATTGTGAAAAAGTGGTTTGGAAAAACATTGACACATTCCGATCGGAGATTCACTTATGAAGAAGCGCAAGAGGTAATAGAATCGGGAAAAGGAGATCATGCGAAAGAGTTGAAAAAACTGAATCGCATGGCAGAAAAAATGCGAACATACAGATTTAAAAATGGCGCCATAAATTTTGAATCCGATGAAGTAAAATTCAAGTTGGATGAAAATGGCAAACCTTTAGAAGTCACGATTAAAGAAAGAAAAGCGGCACACTTGCTGGTGGAAGAATTTATGCTACTAGCCAATCGAGAAGTGGCAACTTATATAACTGAAAAAGGAAAGGAGAAAAAAGAATTTCCATTTGTATTCAGAGTGCATGATTATCCAGATCCAGAAAGAGTAGCCGATTTTGCAAAATTCGCAATGGAACTAGGATTGAAATTAGATACTTCAAACCCCACCGCTATCGCAAAGTCTTTCAACATGCTGAGTAAAGCCAGTGAGGACAACAATGCCCTAAGAATGTTAGGGCCAATGGCTATTCGAACAATGGCCAAAGCAATCTATACCACAGATAACATCGGACACTATGGTTTAGGATTCGAAAATTATGCTCACTTCACAAGTCCTATTCGAAGATATGCAGATGTGCTAGTCCATAGAGTTTTATTCAAGAATCTTACAGAAGATTATCGAATGGACAAAGCTGTGCTGGAATCCATGTGTAAGCATATTTCTGCTCAAGAGAAAAAAGCCTCAGAAGCAGAACGTGAATCCATTAAATATAAATTGGTGGAATTCATGGAGTCCCGAGTCGGACAAATCTTTGATGGGTATATCACAGGAATGATCGACCGTGGAATTTTTGTAGAACTCGCAGGAGTGAAGGCAGAAGGAATGGTTGGGTTTGATAGCATGTCAGAACCTTTTGTAGTTGCCGATTCAAATTTAAAAGCGCGTGGAAAAAGATCTGGTCGTGTGATAAAAATGGGGGATCTTATTAAAGTGAAAGTACTTAGTGCAGATATTCAAAGCCGAAGAATTGAATTGGAAGAAATCGGTGAAAATTAGTCGAATGTTTTGTGAGTTGGTTTAGAGGGCTAGAGGTTGAAAGGTTAAGAGGTTAAGAGGTTAAGAGGTTGAAAGGTTAAGGGGTCTAGAGGTTGAAAGGTTAAGGGGTTAAGCGGTTTAGAGGTCTAGAGGTTGAGGGGCGAATGTTTTGCGAGTATGTTTAGATGAAGTTAAAAATATAGTAGTCAATTACGAAGCCTTTACTTTCGTAATTCTATTTAACAAGCGTTTTAAAATGAAGCATTTTTTGTTCACCTTATTAATTTGTTTAGCAGCCATTATGGGAAACGCTCAGGATACTAAGCTTATTTATTTTGGAGACCCTATGTGCTCTTGGTGCTATGGATTTAGCAACGAAGTAAGTGAAATAAAAAATTCTTTTCCTGACATTCCTTTTGAAATGGTTATGGGTGGACTTCGTCCTTACGGCACAGAAACCATGGCTTCGCTTAAAGGATTTTTAAAAGAACATTGGGAAGAGATTGGACACCTGACCGGGCAAAAATTTAGCTATGACATCCTCGAACAGCCGGAATTCATCTACGATACTGAACCGGCTTGTAGAGCCGTTGTGGTCATGAGAATGATAGCTCCGGAAAAAGAATTGCCATTTTTTAAAGCGGTTCAAAAATTATTCTATAGCCAAAATAAAGATCCAAAACAATTAGAGAGTTATTCAGACCTATTGAAAGAATTTGGAATTGACAAAGAGGAATTTGGGTTGAAATGGAACGCTGATGAATTCAAACAAAAGACTAAAGCGGATTTTCAATTGTCCCAAGAAATGGGCGTTCGGGGGTTTCCATCCATGGTTTTAAAGGCGGGAGAGCAATACTACTTACTGAGCAACGGCTATCAAAAGGCTGAAAAAGTCATTCAAACCATTCAATCAAAACTCAAGAATTGAATAGCAATTGGCAGAAAGTTAGGTAAGAATCACCTTGTTTTTCCCCTAAACTGCTACTTTTTCGCTTAAAGTTTCGTTAAATCAGCCCCATATTTGGGTCCAAAACCGTTTTGGCCTGATTCTTACCTTTTGAAACTATAACTTTATGGCTCAATACCTCGTTTTAGTATTGTACCACTTAAATTAAGATAATGAACATGTTTAGATCCGCAATAATTTTATTTTTTATGGCCTTTACTCTGTCGGCCAGCTTTGCGCAAACAGAGTACAAATCCAAGAAGGAGGGTTGGGAAGTGAAAATGGTGAAAGCTGTAGAACTTTCGAAGAAATCTGGAAAACCGATCTTGGCTAACTTCACCGGAACAGATTGGTGCGGATGGTGTATCAAATTAGACAACACTGTTTTCAAGAAGCCTGAATTCAAAACTTGGGCAAAAGAAAATGTAATCCTTTTGGAATTGGACTTTCCAAGAAGATCAAAATTGCCTGAAGAAATCGCAAAACAAAATGGTGAGTTACAGCGTGCTTTCAACGTTCGTGGATTTCCAACTATTTGGGTTTTTGACGCTAGTCCAGATCCTGATACAAATGGATTTTCCATTCAAGCTTTAGGGCAAACTGGTTTTGCGAAAAATGTTGGTGATTTCACCTCTGCTGTTGATCAAATGATCGAAAAGCGAGGAGGGAAATAAACCGATCTCATTTAAAGAAGCAGAAAAAAAGCAGATTGAAATATTTTCAATCTGCTTTTTTATTTACCCGATTTAATCCTAGGTTTAATTTTCCACTACCACAATTCTTTGACTCGACAATCTTTTTCCTGCTTTATCGTCTATAGTAAGAAAGTAAATACCCGCAGTAAGTTTTTCGAGATTCACTATTTGTTGAATACTATTAACCTCTTTTTGAATTAAACTTTGTCCAACACAATCGAAAATTTGTATCACAGTTCCTTTACTCGGAGGAGCATTGAATTCGACTTTTACATAATCCACTGTTGGCTTTGGAAAGATTTTTATTGGAAAGATAGCCTCATCTGAATGATTCGCAGTAGCTGAAGTTCCAATGTTTTCTCCATTAAATGTAGTTGGGTTTGTTGTGAAATCACCCGTGCCATTCGGAAATCTTGAGCTAGAAATATTGGTTGATTGAGGGCCAAAACTAAACGAATCTAAAACCGTATTAAAGTCTGTGAGCATTAAAAATTCTCCATCTTTGGATAGTTTAAAATTAGCATGTAAACCTTCTTCTCCCTCCTGATCATCGGCCCAAATAATTAGATAGTCACCAGCGGATATGTTTGTATTGGGTGGGAATGCCCATTTCTTAGGAGATGATATATCATCAGTCAAGTACGCTGAGGAAAGATCAATTACAGTATTGGTATTATTGTATAATTCTATCCAATCGTCAAATGCCCCAGATGGGTCTGAAATTCCAGAAAGAGAATCATTCGAAGCCATAAATTCATTAAGGGTAATATCACCCATTTCTAATGTGGATACGAGATTGCTGCAGTTAATTAAATTGGAAAGTTTTTCACCCAATTCAGGTATGCGAAGATGTATGTACTCCCCGAGGCCTGGAATGGTGGAATTTCCTAACAAAATATCTTCTTCAAAAAGTTCAGTTGTAAATATGTAGTTTGGGTCATCATAGATGGCATCTCGAATCAGGTCACTATTTGCTTTTATTATTTGTTGAAGGCGTTCAGCATTAAGATTGTCATCTAACAAGTCACACCAATATTTATAATAGCGTTCCTTAAATTCAGGTACAGCCAGTAGTCGAGCTATTAATACTTTTTCCGAACTCTGTTGATTGATATCAAAATGTTCAAATTCCCCAGGCCCATTTCCAATTTGAATGTCGTTGTATAAATTTTGGCAATTCTGCCCCCAGTCTGTAGTACAGCAAATTTCATCAATTTCTATAACTTGAATAAAAATAGAATCTGTAGCAGGGTAGGGGCATGAGCCACTAAGAATGGTTGCACAAGTAGCAGGGTCGACGGGACCTAATGCTAACTCATCATAGAGCTCTTGGCAACCTTGATCCCAATCATTATTGCAGCAAGAGTTATCAAGATTGATCGTTTCAATAAAAATAGAATCTGTAGCAGGATAAGGAGCCGAGCCATTTAGGATTGTAGAACAAGCGGAAGGGTCGTCAATCGGAACAGGATCAAAAGGATTAAAAAAATCATCGCTGAATTCCCCTCCAAGGGCAAAATTGTAATCCCAAGGAATCCATTGGAATTTTAATGAAATTGGATTTTCATAGAGATAAAAATTTCTACCGTTGTCCAAGTAAGAATCCCAATTACTTGTAGCAACGTCCACCGCTAAGACTTTTAGGTATCTATCAACGTCAAAGACTTCTTCAATAGCTTCCTTAAATATGGCATCGCTAGAATTGTTGATAACATCAAATAAGTTGACAAATCTAGGCCAAGCGGCTGTTGAGTCTCCTGATTTTAATTCAAAAATATCTTGATAATCACTCACATTAGAGCCTAGCCATTCGAGATTAGACCTGTCCATGTTTTTGAAAAGATTTCCGCTGGGATCTGAGAAATTATCAGTGATAAATGTTTTATCAATTT
>CALGJW010000531.1 GCA_937930025.1 uncultured Saprospiraceae bacterium
TCTTAAATTTCCTAGCACGGATTCCGGCTTTATCAACATAGTCCATGGCCAATACAGCATCAATGTGCTCTTGCATGTAGCCTTTCTCTCTGGTGTAAGTACCTAGGTCATCTACTTCGCAGAATTCTAATTGCTTTTTTGCGATAAGATCGAGCAAGTCTTTTCCATCTTGGGCTGAGATAAATTCTCCTTTATGGTTTAATAGCTTAAGCGCATTCCATTGTTTTGGATTATGACTTGCAGTAAGGATAATTCCACCTGCGGCATTTTTTAGGGGTACAGCAATTTCTACTGTAGGAGTTGTGCTTAAGCCCAAGTCAATCACATTGATTCCTTGAGCAAGTAGGGTATTAGCAACAAGTCTGGAAACAATCTTTCCTGAGATTCTAGCATCTCGTCCTAGGACTATTGTTGGATTTTTATGATTTTTAAGGATCCATTGACCATATGCTGCGGTGCATTCGACGATATCGACCGGAGTTAGATTATCCCCAGGTTGTCCGCCTATCGTTCCCCGAAATCCTGAAATACTTTTGATTAATGCCATGTATGTTTTTGTTGTATACTTAGTGAAGTGAAAGCGGTAACTAGGGTTTGGTCACCATGTTTGACGCAAAATTACAAATTTGCCAATTAAGCAAAGGATGATTAGTCTAGAAGTCATTGCTTCCTTTCGTATCGGGATTTCGCTGAATCTCCGTAATTTGCAGATTCAAACCATTTCTTTTGGATATAATCGCGATTGACGAGGCAGTGTTTAGAATGATCAATGTAGATGGACACCATCCATTTTTTGATTTTCTATTACCATTTATACGTAATAAGTTTTTTTGGGGTCCGCTTTACATTTTTGCTTTGAGCTTTATCCTAATCAACTTTCCTAAAAAGGGCTGGATATTCTTATTGAGTTTTGGCATTTGTGTCAGTTTAGCGGATAGCATTAGTAGTCAGGTGATTAAAAAATCAGTAAAGCGGGTTCGACCTTGCAAAAAAGTGCCTTTAAAGAATGATGTAAAATTGTTGATCCGATGTGGATCAGGCTATAGTTTTCCTTCTTCACATGCAGCAAATCATTTTGCAGCAGCTTTCTTTTTTATTTTCACTTTTGGAAAAAGGTATCGAAGGATTATTTTTCCTTTGCTATTTTGGGCCAGTATAATTAGCTATGCACAAGTTTATGTCGGAGTGCACTTTCCGATAGATATTATGGCAGGTGGAATTTTAGGATTTCTTTTAGCTCGTTTTATGAGCTGGTTATATGTTCGGTTTTCAGAAAGCCATGATTTAAAAATTTCGTTTTAATGGGATATTGGGGAATTGCCATATTATTTGTGACCGTAATGGTAGGAGGAGCGCTTGGCTTTTTTGTCAAAGAAGCCAATACGAGTAAGCTGAAATTAGTTCTATCTTTTGGAGGTGCGTATATCTTTGGTATTTCAGTATTGCATTTAATGCCCGAAATATTTGGTACCGGAATTCCTCGTATTGGACTTTGGGTGATCGGCGGATTTTTTCTCCAACTAATACTCGAACAATTTTCGCAAGGAGTGGAACATGCTCATATTCATGCCCATAAAAATGCTAGTGGCCGATTTGCCATTCAGATAATGATCGGTCTTTGTCTGCATGCCTTTTTGGAAGGTATCCCGTTGGGTGGGGGCAACGAATTTCACATAGGGCATGATCATCCAGAAATTATGGGGAACTATACCAATGCCTTACTCTGGGGAATTGTACTCCATAAAATCCCTGCAGCTTTTGCCCTTGTACTCGTGCTGATAGGATCTGGATTTAGTAAAAAATTGGTTTGGCTATGCCTTATTGCCTTTGCTATTATGTCTCCCCTTGGGGCATTTTTGGGTGTTCAAACCGACTGGTTTCATGGCTCTGGGTCCATTTATATTCTGGCTGTAGTCCTGGGTTCCTTCATTCATATCGCCACTACCATCCTCTTTGAGGTAGAAAATAAAGGCCATCATAGCATCTCTTGGCCAAAACTAATTGCAATTATTATAGGAATTGCACTAGCTATTTTAACTATTTTTTGATGCAAACCAACCAATTATACAACAGGGATACTCTTTATGCTGTATTCGGATTTACTCTTTTGAGTAGTATTAACCGAAATAATAGCTTAATCGAATGTCTACGAGCGGACTTCAAATGACGGAAAACGAACTAATTGAAGGTTGTCTAAGCCATGATCGCTTAGCACAAAAGGAGTTGTATGATCGCTATAAAAAGGGAATGTACACGGTAGCTTATCGAATCACCAACGATTATGAGCTTGCTAACGACTCCTTACAGGATGCCTTCATTTCGATTTTCAAGTCGCTACATACCTTCCGAAGAGAATCAACTATCGGTGCTTGGATCAAAAGAATTGTCATTCGAGCTGCGCTCAAAAGAGTAAAAAGCCGAAAAACCTTCGATGAGTTAAACGAAGAACACACTGGTCATTTAATTGATTGGGGTGATTTCCTTGAAGCCGAATACTTGGAAAAAGCAATCAAGGCATTACCGGATGGATATCGAACTGTTTTCGTAATGATAGAAGTGGAAGGATATAGCCATAAAGAAGTAGCAGAGATGCTGGGTATTTCCACAGGGACTTCAAAATCCCAACTTTTTTACGCCAAAAAGAAACTGAGAGCCTCATTGGAGCATTATAGATAAGATGAAAGAAAAAAATAGAATTAAACTAAAAAAAGGATTGCAGGGCTTGCCCGAGTACTCACCACCAGATAAAGTCTGGAGTGAAATAAACGAGCAGTTGGATATTCAGCAAAATGATGCGCCGCTTCATAAAGCCATCGCTGAGTTGCCAGCATACGATCCACCAAGCACCCTTTGGGATAGTATTGAAGCAGAATTACCGAATGGTAAAGTGCGTCAGTTAAACCCTACTCGTGCGAACTACTCCAAATGGTTAGTAGCCGCTTCTATCGCAATGCTAATGGGAGCAGGATTTTGGTTCATGAATGGTAATGGTTTTTCCTCAAAAGAAATCGTCTCCTTTAGTTATGATACCCAAGCAGCTTTCGAAGGAGAAAGAGAGGAGGATAATGCAGATGAAATGATCGCTATGGTTGTTGGAGAAGTACAACAAGTGCAGCACCAATGGGAAGCGCCTGAAACAGTAGCCCTAAAATCTAGTCTGGATAAAATAAGATCCTCCATAAAAGAATTTAAGGTCGCGGGAGAAAAGCTGGGTATGAATCAAAGCATGCATAAACAGCTAACTGATATGTACAACAAAAGAAATAAAATTGTTCGAGCACTAGCTGCTAAGATTTAAATATAGTCTCATGAAGAAACAATTTCAACTATTACTCGGGTTCGCACTGCTGCTTCCTTTGGGTGCATTTGCCCAAAAGACGGTAGAAGTCGTCACCAAGAGTATTCAGAAAAGTATGCCTTTTGAAATTGGCTCCGAAATAATAATCGATGGTCAAAAGGCTGATGTCTACATGTCCACTTGGGACAAAAATAGAATTGCCGTTTATCTCGACATCGTCGCTTCACATCCAGACAAAGCACAAGCCGAAGCTGATTTGGAAAATATGGATTATGAATTGGAGAAAAAAGGCGCAAAAATTTACATCAAGAATTTTGTAAAGGATGGTGTGGAAAAAACGGCCTCCCAAATGGAAGCAAAGTACACCATTATCCTTCCGGCATCTTGCCCAGTGAATTTATCCAATGTATTTGGGTCAGCCCAGGTACGAGATTTATCCAACGCATTAGTAGTCGATGCAGCGTACTGTACGCTAAAACTAACGAATCTAAGAGGACGAATAGATATCAATACTTCCTTCGGAGATATCGAAGGACATGACATCGTCGGACAAGTAAGTATCAATTCCTCATGGACGGATATGAAGCTTTCTCAGGCCGGCGGAGATTGGAAGATGAATAGTTCACAAGGAGTGATTAAAATTGATGCTTCGTCTAGCTTTGCAAATTTCGATATCACCGCAGACCAATCAGAAATATATATTGAAAAGCCTGCTGTAGGTTTATTCAACTATGAATTTATCTCCAGTTTGTCAGAGGTGAATTTACCCCAAGAATTACAGTTTCAGCAGAGAACCATCTCACAGAATGTGCAAGAAATAAAGTTGGTTTCGCCCTCCGCCAAAGGAAGTTTTAGAATCAAAAATGATTACGGGAAGATTGTCGTTTTTCCTTTGGGCAATTAGGGTAATATAAAATACGAAAGTTTCATACCGAGTTTCATACACTTAAGACAGCCTGTGAGAGGGCTGTCTTTTTTTTGGTTTTGGGTATGCTTGTGTTTGCCAAAAAGGTTGTTAGCAAAATGCAACGTACTACAAATCAGTGCCGTTAGATGTTTGTGATCCTCATGAGAATAGAATAGATTGTGTTAAACCGAGGAGCGTTATTCTTTTGCCTTTGACGCAATTTTAAATAAATTGTCAGGAGAAGAGTTCTCCAGTCAACAGAAATTAGAAATTGAATCGACTGCCACCTTGTGTGCCGCAAATTTTGGAGATCCAGTAGAATGGGCTAGAGGATTAGTAATGGATTGGTCTACAACCAGATTTGATTTAACTGAAAATTGTGCCGCTCCACTTGGAAGAGAACAACAAGTGGGATCTGCAATGGATAATGGTATTTCAGTCTTTCCCAATCCAGTTTCAAATTCTAGGCTCTTTTTAGATGGTTTGAATCCGGAACTGGATTATTCTTTTCAAATAGTAGACATTAATGGAAGAACAATAAATTCTTTTGAGCAAGTTCCTAACAATGGGATTAATATTTCTAATTTAACCGCAGGAATATATTATCTTCAATTGAAGACGGAAAATGATAGTTCGATTATACCAATTAAATTTGTAGTAACAAAATAATTTAACGGGATGCCTTCGGGCATCCCCAATTCACCAATGAAGTATTTCATCATAATAATTTTTAGTCTAGTTTTATTAGACAATACTTATTCTCAAAAAGAAGATTACATCTGGCTATTTGGTCAAGATCAACTCATTGAACCTGGAGTTCAAGCAACAAAATTTGATTTCAATTCTGATCCTTTTGAACCTATGGTTCGAAATGGGGGATTATCCTTTGATATGAACAATGCATCGATTTGTGATGAGCAAGGTAATTTATTAGTTTATTCTAACGGTTGCGCAATCGCTAATGGGAATAATGATATCATCGCTAATGGGGACAGCATTAATTATGGTGCTTTTTTTCAGCAATTGTGGTTGGATGATTGTGATTTGGGATATCCTGGACAACAGGATATTTTGATGCTAACTGATCCAGGAAATGAGCATGGTTATTATTTGATTCATAAAACAATTGAGTATATTCCTAATCAAGATCCGGCGACTTTCATAGATTTTTTGAAATATTCTTATATCGATTTAGAGCAAAATGGAGGGGCAGGATTGGTTTTGGAAAAGAATGTAGTATTTCACA